>JBCBYJ010000239.1:0-2993 GCA_039815905.1 Pseudomonadota bacterium
GGGAACTGCCCCAGCATCTCTACCTGCTTGGACCTGTCCGCGATGACGACCATTAAATCACTGGCATTGGCGATAATCTTCTCCCGCAGCAAAGCCGCGCCCCCGCCTTTGATCAATTGCGCCTGCTCATCCACTTCATCGGCGCCATCAACGGTCAAATGGATGCGGTCCACTTGCTCAATATCAACCAGCGGCACGCCCAATGACTCGGCCAGACGCCGGGTCTGTTCGCTCGTTGGCACGCCGCGAACGACTAAGCCGTCGGCGATCTCTTCCGCAAGACTTTCGACAAAGAACTTGGCTGTGGACCCGGTTCCCAAACCGATCGTCATCCCGTCTTCGACAAAATCCATAGCCGCGTGGGCCGCATTCTCTTTTTCGATCTCATTGGCCATTTATGGTTTGCCTCACCCCTTGTTCTTCGCCGCTTTAATCGCCGCCATTTTGTCTCTGAATTGCGTCGCCCAGCCGGCTTTCGACACTTGTCGCCCGCGCGCGACCGATAAAGCATGGGCCTCAACATCCTTGGTGATCACCGAGCCGGAGCCAATAAACGCCCCGTCGCCAATCGTCACTGGCGCCACCAGCGACGAATTCGATCCGACAAACGCCCCTTTGCCGACTGTGGTCTGATATTTGAGGAAGCCGTCATAGTTACAGAAAATCGTCCCCGCCCCGATGTTTGCGTCTGCGCCAACCTGGCCATCGCCGAGATAAGCCAAATGATTGGCCTTAGCCCCCGCGCCCATTTGGGTGTTCTTCACTTCAACAAAATTGCCAATCTTGACGCCAGTGTCCAAGACTGCCCCGGGACGCAGCCGTGCATACGGTCCGACCACACAATCCGGGCCAACATGCGCGCCTTCCAGATGCGAAAAGGCGCGAATGGTGGCGCCAGATTTGACGTTCACATTCGGGCCAAACACGACATGCGGCTCCAGCGTCACGTCATTCTCAATCGCGGTATCATGGCTAAAAAACACCGTTTCTGGGGCGGTCATCGTGACCCCGGCCGTCAAAAAATCAGTTCGGGTTTTGGCCTGAAACACGGCCTCGGCTTCGGCCAATTCGACCCGCGAATTGACCCCGAGCACGTCCGCTTCATCGCAGCCCACCGCGCGGCACGTGCCGCCCGCTTGGCGGGCCAGAGCGACCACATCGGTCAGATAATACTCGCCCTTTGCATTGTCATTCGTGACGTTTCCCAAAAGCTCAAACAGGGTGCTGGCGGCGGCCGCCATGACCCCCGAATTACAAAACGAAACGGCCAATTGCGCCGGCGTCGCGTCTTTGGCCTCAACAATCGCGTCCAAGTCACCGCTGGCATCGGTGATCAAGCGCCCATAAGCGCCCGGCTCCGCGGCCTCAAAGCCAAGCACACCCACACGGGCGCCATTTTGCAGCTCTTGAAACAGCGCGTCGATCGTGGCGGCGGGAATCAATGGCGTGTCGCCATAAAGGACGACCAGTTCACCGCTAAAATCTCTCAGCTTGTCTTTGGCCGCCAGCACGGCATGGCCGGTGCCTTGCGGCGGGTCTTGGATGGCGATCGCGTCTTCGCCCAAACGCTGAGCGACATGCGCTTGCACCGCCGCGCCTGCCGGCGAGCAGACGACGATGATTTGGTCACAGCCGACGGCTTCGGCCAGCGCAATCGACCAATCGACCATCGCGCGGCCCGCAATCGGGTGCAGGACTTTCGGCAAATCGGATTTCATCCGAGTTCCCTGCCCGGCCGCCAGTATCACCGCTGCACGATTTGCCATGGCAAAATTCCCTCGCGAAAAATCTGCATTCGCCCTAGAGCATGTTTTGAGTCGAGGCGACCCCTATTGTGGCCAAGCCCTTGCCGGGCAAAGGAAATGCAGATGAGTTTTGATTTTACCGGCTGGACCCTGGTCTTCGATTTGGACGGAACTTTGGTCGAAACCGCGCCGGATTTGCACGCCGCCTTGAACCACACATTGGCGACAAAGGGATTGGGACCGGTCTCGCTAGACAGCATTCGGATGATGATTGGCGACGGCGCCAAAGCGCTCATTCGCAAAGGCCTGACTCATCATCAGGTGACGGTTGATGAGCGCGATATTGAGGCGCGACTTTGGCCGACTTTTCTCGAACATTATCAAGCGCATATCACGCGCTTTAGCCAGCCTTTTGAAAGCTGTGTCGACACTCTTGTCGGGTTGCGCGGCGACGGGGCCAATCTCGTGGTTTGCACCAATAAAGCGCAGGATCTGGCCGAGCAAGTGCTCGCCGGATTAGGGCTTGATCGACATTTCTCGGCCCTGATTGGCGGCGATGCCTTGCCCTTTAAGAAGCCAGATGGGCGGCACATCCTCGCCGCCGTGGCGAAAGGCGGCGGGGACGAAGGCCGCACGATTATGATTGGCGATGCCTGGACAGACGAAAGGGCAGCCCGCGACGCGAGACTGCCCTTTGTTTTCGTATCATTCGGGTATGGTACCCTCTCAGACCAACCCTATGACCGCCTTCAGTCTATTGACCATTGGCGTGATATGCGACGCGCTCTCACCCACCTCGCAACCCGTTTTAGTCCGGGCGATACTCGTTGCGAACCTCATTGACGTTCACAATCTTACGACGCGGCATGCCATTGACCATGTTGCTGCGGACGTCTGTGCGTGCGCTGCGCATGGCCGGGACGAAGCCAGCATCGACCAAATCGACCTCGACATCATATCCTCGGTCGGCCCAATATTCGGCAATTTTTTCCTTAAGACGGCGAGCGCCGTCTGTATTACACCAGTCTTTCATTATCTCACTCTCCACATCTCGGAGGTCCCCGCTTCGAAAAAAAACGGCAACTGCTAAAAGATGTCCTTCACTGCATTTCGGGGCTTGCTGCCCGCTTTTGACCCTCCCTAGATGCCTGTTACGAAACCGACATACAAGTGGTTTTTTTAATGAATTTTCGATTAGCTTTTTAGATGAACAGGCATTCATAATGAATGGATGTTCATCTTATAAAT
>JBCBYJ010000023.1:0-13746 GCA_039815905.1 Pseudomonadota bacterium
CGCCTGACCATGATGGATAGCGAGTTCGGCAATGTCGATCATCATATGCGCCGCTATACCGGCCTCAGCGCAACCGACTTCAAAGCGGCGGCTGAATAGTCTTAGCCCCCCAAATTTGACAGAGACCCCCGCCGCGCGCGCCCGTGTGGCGGGGTTTTTATATGCGAAGCGACCGAGCCAACGCGCACGCTGGTCGGCTAGCCGCCCCGTATCACCTGCGCCGTCAGTGCCGCGATCTGAACCAAGGCCAGCCCGATAAAGAGCGCGCGCCACGACGTGCGTTTAAAACGAAGTGCTAAAACTGTGAGCGCGATCAGCGCGCACCCGGTTTCAATCGCGCCGCCGAGCAGGCCGTTCTGGTCTGGGTCCCAATAAGAGACCGGCGACTGAAACCGCCAATCACTTATCGGCCAAAAATGGCGATGCGCATCGTCTGCGTGGAGCGGGAAGTCGAGCGCAATATGCAGGAGCGCCGCCCCACAAAACACGGCCAAAATCGGGGCACGGCGCCAGATTGCGAACCCGAACGCCAAGCCAAATATCACAAAGGAATTCGACACCGCGCCGAGCGCCTGCCACGGCTCATTCCAATATTGTACAGACCACGTTTCAGACCCGCTCCAGCCTTGCAGGCGGCTCCACGCAAAAAATACAAACATCGACGCGTCGGGAATAAAGGCCCCAGCGAGCACCAGCCCATTACGCTTTGGCGCGTCGGTGCGGGCCAGCACTGCGGATGCAATGGCCATATGAGCGATTGTATTCATACGCCTAAAACCGCACAGGACTTACCGCGAGGCAAGTGGTGACAGTGCGCGCCCGGTCTGCCAAAGCAATCCAAACTGTAGGGAGATTGCTTCTATGTCGGTTATCAAGCTTGAGAAAAATGGCGCCATTGCGACGCTGACTTTGACCCGTCCAGAGATGCTAAACGCGCTCGGACAAGAAGGCGATGGCGCCGATGTCGCCGCCGCTTGCGCGGAGATTGAAGGCGATCCGGACATCCGCGTCGCGATCCTCACCGGAGAGGGCCGCGGGTTCTCTGCTGGCGGCGATATCAAAGCCATGCGCGATCGAACCGGCGCCTTTGCGGGGTCGCCATACAATATCCGCGAAGGCTACCGGCATAATATCCACCGCATCGTCAAATCGCTGTATAATTTAGAGACCCCGCTGATCGCGGCGGTGAATGGCCCAGCGATTGGCTTGGGCTGTGATGTGGCTTGTATGGCGGATGTCCGGATCGCATCCGATAAAGCCAAGTTTGGGGTGACCTTCCTAAAGCTTGGCCTGATCCCAGGCGATGGTGGGGCTTGGTTGTTGCCGCGTATTATCGGGGCCAGCCGGGCGGCGGAACTTTTGTTTACGGGCGATGTGATTGACGCTGAAACAGCTGCCGAATGGGGTTTGATCTCGCGCGCCGTGCCGGGCGAGGCATTGATGGATGAAGCCACAGCGCTCGCCCTGCGCATGGCCCAGCAACCGCCGCAAAGCCTGCGCGTGGCCAAAACGCTGCTGCGTCATGGTGCGACCGCGAGCTATGATACAATCATGGAAATGTCAGCCGCAGCGCAATCCATGATGCACCATACCGAAGACCATATTGAAGGGGTCAATGCGGTCCTCGAAAAGCGGGCTGCAACGTTTAACGGCAAATAGCCCTAAATCGCCTTGGCAATGGTCAGCCCAGCAATGAGCAGGCCGCCAAGATAGGTCACCAAGGCGCCGACGGCTTTAAACGCGTGCGGCTTTTCCAGCGTCGCGCAGGTCAAGAATCCCAGCGCATGGATAAAGCGAGATACGGTTACCGCAATAATCGACCAATACATCAGGCCGCCAAGATCGCGTCCTTGAGCGGCGAAGCCCGCGATCAAAAACAAACCCACTAAGAGCGCAGCATATTCTGCCGAGTTGCCATGTGCGCGTTGGGCTTTCGCCATGGCAGAACTGGGGTCGAGCGGCGCCCCATAAGCGACGGTTCGACTGGCCCCGCGCTGAATGCTCGTCCAAAAGGCGAGTAAGAGCGTGAGGATCACCAGACTGGCGGAACAGATGAGAATTGTAGCGTGCATTTCGATTAAACCTCCCGTTTGTTTCAATGCAGTCTATTATACTGAGCCGAGGGTGCAATGGAGAGCGAGATGCGGTCGACGCGACGATTGATTTCAACGGGATCTGACTTTGAACGAACAATGGGTTATTCACGTGCCCTCGTGCAGGGCGATTGGTGCTTCGTGTCTGGTGTCACGGGCTATGATTACGAGACGATGGAAATGCCAGACTCGGTGGCCGATCAAGCACGCAATTGCTTTGCGACAATTGAACAGGTGCTCACCGAAGCCAAGTTTACCCTGCAGCATATCGCGCGGGTCCAATATACAGTTGTAAATGCTGATTTGGTCGCCGAGCTTCAGCCGGTTTTGGAAACCGCGCTCGGCGAGATCAGACCGGCGGCGACAATGGTGATTGCCGGTCTAATTCGCGAAGAAATGCAGATCGAAATCGAAGTGACGGCGTTTCGCGGTTAGCCGGCGCGGCGAAGTTCTATCTGAGACGATGCTTCTCAAGCCGGACCAGTAAGAGTTCGTGGCGCTTCGTGTTCGCAACATAAAAGCGTCCCGGAAGGCCAGGCGTGGCGATGGCCAGCTCACCAAAACCGTGCGAATCGTCACGGCCATCGCTGAGATCGAAGCAATCGATTTGTTCAAACGTCTTTTCGCTCGAGACGACCAGGGCTATCGATTGTGAAAACCGATCCGGGACGACCCACAAATCGTCTTGTCCGAGCGACACACAACAGCTCGGCAACAAAGCTGACTGCGCTGGATTATCGCGGCGCAAAGCGGTCAGACCCGACAGTTCCGGGGGTTGGCGTGACGCATCGACCCGTTGCAGCACGCCGCCTGAATCCAGCGAGACAATGATATGATCCTTGTCTGCCCAGGAATTATTGACCCCGATAGGACGCCCGGCTGTCGGCACAGTGCCCAGCACGTGCGTTCCGCTTTGGTCAATGATGCTGATCGAGTCATCGCCGCAATTGGCGACGAATAAAAACCGGTGATGGCGGTCGAGACCAATGCCTCTCGGATTGCGACCGACCTGCAGCGTGTTGACAATCTCGCGGGTCTCTTCGTCAATGACACAGAGCATACCATATTTCTGGTTGGCGCGTTCACATGCCACTAAGAGACGGCTTTTGCCGCGTTTGAACATGCCGTTCCAAGCGAGACCATAAGGTGTTCCAGGCAGGTCAATGCGGGCCACGCGGGCTTTGCGATCGATCACGTCAAGCGTGCGATCGTCTCGGCACGCGACATAGGCCAGCACGCCGCTGCCTCGCGACACGTCGAAGGGGCCGTTTCCGACTTGGATTTCGCTGATCAGACTCGCCATGCCAGATTTCAAAATCGCCACTTTGTTCTCGTCCGACATGGTCGTGGCCAGAAATACGTTCGGGGAGGCGAGCGGCATGGCTTTTAAAGCCGAGGGCGCGCCCGGTACTGCGATTTTGGAGACGATTTGAAGCGTATAATCTTTAAGAATCGGGTCTTGAGGCATTAGGTCCTTACTTTCGCGCCCCATGTTTTACTCAACCTGCTCTTCAGGGTCTGTTCCATTACATAATATTTACCTAGTAAATGGCGCGCAAAATCACCTTTGTCATTGGCGCTACATCTCAAAGCGACCGAACAAGTTGCATCTGACGCCGCGCTGTTTAGACAGCGGGTCAGATAATTTGCGAGAGACTAGATGCGCGACGGAGGCCGAATAGCGGCAGCAATTGATGTGTTGAGCGATGTAATTGGCCGATATCAGCCGATCAAAGTCGCCGCACGCGAATGGGGCAAACGGGCAAGGTATGCCGGGTCCAAAGACCGCGCCTGGGTCTCTGGCCTGGTTCTGGATGCGCTGCGCAAGCGCAACTCCATTGCGCACGCTATGGGCGATGACAGCCCACGCGGGCTCATTCTCGGTGCACTCAGCTTTGCTTGGGAGTGGGATATTCGGCGCATTGATGAGGCGATGGATGAGCCCCATGCGCCGAGTGCTTTGACTCTACAAGAGCGCGAACGCCTGGTCATGGCGCCGGATGTCACCGCTGCGCCGCACGTGGCGGGGGATTATCCGGAATGGCTGACGCCGCATATGCAGCGCGCGTTTGGTGAGCACGCGGCGATTGAAGGCCAAGCCATGGCGGTGCGCGCAGATGTCGATTTGCGCGTGAACACGCTAAAGACGGATATGGAGAAAGCCGCCGCCCCTCTGCGCAGCGCAAAAGCTGAACCGTCGCGGCTTTTGCACAATGCCTTTCACATTCCCGCGCGCGATCCTTCGCAACGAGAAGCCAGCCTCGACAATATCCCGGCCTATTCAAAAGGTTGGGTCGAAGTCCAAGATGCAGGGTCGCAAATCGCCGCCGCCGCCGCCAATGCGCAGCCCGGTGAGCAAGTTCTTGATTATTGCTCTGGCGGCGGCGGCAAAACCCTGGCGCTCGCGGCGGCAATGGCCGGCAAGGGTCAGGTCTTTGCATATGATATTGATGGGCGCAGACTAAGCGCGATCATTCCGCGCTTGAAACGCTCCGGTGCGCATAATGTGCAATTGTTGCATCCAAATGAGCCGGACGCTCTGGAGGCTTTAAAAGAGCAAATGGACTGCGTGTTCGTCGATGCGCCATGTACTGGCACCGGCACTTGGCGTCGTCGCCCTGACACCAAATGGCGGGTCAAACCCAAATCGCTTGAAACCCGGATCGCCCAGCAAGATGAAGTGCTCGCGCAAGCCTGCGCATTCGTTAAACCGGGCGGGCGCTTGTTGTATGCCACATGCTCGTTCCTGGTCGAGGAAGACGAAGACCGGGTTGACGCGTTTCTGGCGGCGCATCCAGATTGGCGGCAAGAGGATGCCGCTGCGCAGGCGCAAGCCAGCGGTCTTTTGACCGATGAGGGGGTGGCTGTTGTTCGGGCCGGTCAGGGGCCGTCTGGGAGCGTGCGCCTGTCGCCCAAAAGCGCCGGGACGGATGGCTTCTTCTTTGCCGTGCTGCGCCGAGGTTAACGCGCACGCTGCAAATTAACCGTCTGATTTTGCACGACCTTTAGGCCGATCTGACAGACTCGATCTCTATTGGGAGGGCGATCATGGCAGCCAAAACAGTAAATGGCGTGACAACGCTGACGCCGACTGCGTGGAAATGGTTTGTTGGCGCTGCGCTCATCTCTGTGCTGATTCCACCCTTCGGCTTGTTGATCGCTCTGGTCTTTGTGTTGACCGGGTTCGGCATCTTGCAGCGCCTGACATTGAGCCAAGACGGCATCAAAATCCGCAATTGGGTGTCTGAAAAAACGCATGCCTGGTCCGAGATCGAAGACTTTCGCATTCATCGGATCAAATCAGGCCTCTTCACCGCGGCGAACATGGTGTCGTTTACGCATGTTAATCAGCAAGGCACAATGCTCGGCAAAGCGGCAAAATTGCTGGCGGGCGGCACGCATTCGATCCCAGCGATCGGAATGAAGCCGCAAAGACTGATCCTATTGATGCAAGCCTACAAGGCCGGGCACGTGCCAGCGGATACAGCGGTTCCGGAGACGCTGACATCGCAGTCTGCCCCGGAGACGCTGACATCGCAGTCTGCCCCGGAGACCTCCGCGCTGAATACCCCAGCGATGGGCGCCCCCGCTCCGCTGGTGCGGCAAGCGCCTGAAACAGCCCGTCCGCGCGCGGTTCCGGCGACGCCGCGGGCCGACGCGCCAAGCCCGAAACCAGACGCGAATGTTGGTGGGCGCGGCAAAGCTGCAACCCCACTCGTTCAGGATGGTGGCGGATGGTTCGGACGGCGCCGATCAGACTCTCCCTTTCAATCCTGATTTGCCCCAGTTGAGGCCAGCGCGGGACTCAGCTAAAGGGCGACATGGCTGACCAGAAACATGAACGCGCGCTGATTATCGACTTCGGAAGTCAGGTGACGCAACTTATCGCCCGTCGCCTCCGCGAAAGTGGCGTCTATTGTGAAATTCACCCTTTCAATAAAGTCGATGACGCCTTCCTGTCGGTCTATGATCCGCAAGCGGTCATTCTATCCGGCGGCCCGGCCAGCGTCACTTGGGACGATAGCCCCCGGGTGCCGGATCAAGTGTTTGAGCTTGGGGTCCCAGTCCTCGGCATCTGTTATGGTCAGCAAGTCATGATGGAACAGCTCGGCGGGCGCGTCGAAAGCGGCACCAGCCGCGAGTTTGGTCGCGCCTTTATTGAAAAAGTCACCGATGACAAGCTCCTCGAAGGCCTGTTTGAGGCGGGCAAGACTGAGCAAGTCTGGATGAGCCATGGCGACCACGTCGCTGAGATGGCGCCGGGCTTCAAAGTCATCGCCAAGTCAGCCGGCGCCCCCGTCGCGGCGATTGTCGATCCGGAGCGTCAATTCTATGCGACGCAATTCCATGTCGAAGTCGTCCATACGCTGCATGGCGCGAAGATCTTACGCAATTTCACGCATGGCATTGCCGGGCTCAAAGGCGATTGGACCATGGCGGCCTATCGCGAAGAGGCGATTGAGAAGATTCGCAAGCAAGTCGGCCCAGGCCGCGTCATTTGCGGCCTATCTGGCGGCGTTGATAGTTCGGTCGCTGCGGTTTTGATCCATGAGGCGATCGGCAGCCAGCTCACCTGTGTCTATGTTGATCATGGCCTGATGCGCTTGAATGAGAGCGAACAGGTCGTGACGCTGTTTCGGGAACATTACAATATCCCGCTGGTGCATGTGGACGCGTCTGATCTGTTTTTGGGCGAGCTCGCCGGGATTAGCGATCCTGAACGCAAGCGGAAAACGATTGGCAAGCTCTTCATCGATGTCTTTGAAGCCGAAGCTAAAAAAATTGGCGGCGCCGATTTCCTTGCCCAGGGCACGCTCTATCCAGACGTGATTGAAAGCGTCAGCGCGATCGGTGGGCCGTCGGTGACGATTAAAAGTCATCACAATGTGGGCGGGCTGCCGGAGCGCATGAATATGCAATTGGTCGAACCTTTGCGGGACCTGTTCAAGGATGAAGTTCGCGCGCTTGGGCGAGAATTAGGACTGCCAGACGCATTTATTGGCCGTCACCCTTTCCCAGGCCCCGGCCTCGCCATTCGCATCCCAGGCGAGATTACGCGCGACAAAGCCGATACATTGCGCAAGGCGGACGCGATCTATCTTGAAGAGCTGCGAAATGCCGATCTCTATGACCAGATCTGGCAGGCTTTTGCGGTCCTCCTGCCGGTCAATACCGTTGGCGTGATGGGCGATGAGCGCACCTATGAGAATGTCCTGGCGCTGCGTGCCGTGACCTCGACGGATGGCATGACAGCCGATTATTTCCCGTTCGAGCATGATTTTTTGGGCCGCGTGGCGACGCGGATCATCAACGAGGTGAAAGGCGTCAACCGCGTCGTCTATGACATCACGTCTAAACCCCCCGGCACAATTGAGTGGGAGTAGCGTTCGGGCCCCAAAACGTGCTCGAAACCGATGCAAGCGCCTGTGAAACGGGCAGGGGGGGCTGAAGCTGTTGATTTTTGGTTCGACGGCCCGTGCAACCGGCCCAGCTATTGCATATATGGCGGCAGTATGAAGTAGAATGAGTTTTCCCGGATTGAAAACCACGCCAAAGCTGGCGTCGCGGCCTCGGCCGCAATATACATCCGGGCGCTGGGACAATTGGGACATGATTGTAAGCCACAAGCATAAATTCATTTTTATCAAGACCAAGAAGACGTCGGGCACCTCGGTCGAAGTCGACTTGAATCGCGTCCTCGGACCAGACGATGTCGCGACCCCGATCATGCCACCGGTTGCCGGGCATCAGCCGCAAAATTTCGCGTTTAAGAAATTCGGCTTCATTCCAAAACGATTTGCCAATCATATGCCCGCGGCGAAGGTCAAAAAACTGGTTGGGGATCAGGTGTTTAATGACTATTTCGTCTTCTGCATCGAACGCGAGCCCGTCGATAAATGTATCAGCTATTATAGCATGCTGAAAAAGAGCCCGGATCATAATAAAGGTCATGACGATCTAACTTGGGACGCGTATCTCGAGCTGGGCGAGTTTCCGCTCGACACGTTCAGATATGTCGGCGCGCAGGGCGAATTGCTGGTCGATCAGATCCTCAGATATGAGACTTTGGCTGAGGACTTAAAAACTGTCGGTGATCGGCTCGGTTTTGAGGTGCAATTGAAATCCAAAGCCAAAGCAGGCTTCCGCCAAGATGTGCCGGTTAGCGACGCGCAAAAGCAGTTCATTTATGACGCGTTTGCCAGTTCCAACACGTTTACGGGCTACACGCTATAAGCTTACGCCGCTTAATGATCGACGGGTTCGCTTAGGTCGATTCCAGCGACGTCATAACCGCGCTTCAAATCATCAATGTGCCGTGCCATCCACTGCTCAGCAAGACCGCGATCTTGTGCTTTAATCGCGCTCAAGATCTGCGTTTGCGCCTCATAGATCCGCTGTTTTGCCGCTGGCGTTTTGGCGATCACGCGGGCCAGGCTGGCTTCAATCAGGATGTTCAATGATTGCAGCATGGTCAGCAAAACGCGATTGTTCAGGCCGACCGCAAGAGTTTGAAAGAACCCAAAGGCGGCCCGGACAATCGCATCATGATCGGTCGGCGCAAGCGCGTCTAAATTCGCGACGCTCGCACCCAAGTCCTCGACTTGGTTCGGTGCGAATGTCTCAGCGGCGAGGGCCGCCGCGCTCGGATAGAGAGTCGACAAAGCCTGCCAGACTTCCTGAAACGTGACGCCGCCATGCACCAGGCTCTTACTGGCGGCCGCCGCGACATCTCCGGCTTGCGGGCGTTTGACCACGAGCCGTTTGCCAGCGCCGCGCCCGACCAAACCGGCCTGTTCGAGCAGGCGAATGCCTTCCCGGACGCTGGATCGGGTGACGCCGAGTTGCTCGCTCAGCTCTGTCTCGGTCGGCAGAGTCGTGTTTTCCGGCAAACGATGGCTCAGAATATCAGCTTCGATCGCTTTATAGACTTTAAGATAGAGCGGGACGCGTTTGACCGGTTGAAATGTGTGGGCCATGTTCTAACCGCTCTTCTGGTACAGCTCGCGGCCGATCAGCATGCGACGAATTTCCGACGTGCCAGCGCCAATTTCATAAAGCTTCGCATCGCGCAAAATTCGCCCCGTCGGATAATCATTCACATAGCCATTGCCGCCGAGCAATTGGATCGCATCTAGCGCCACTTGGGTGGCTTTTTCCGCCGCAAACAGAATGCAGCCCGCCGCGTCCTCGCGGGTCGTCTCGCCGCGATCGCAGGCTGCTGCAACCGCATAAACATAAGCGCGACTGGCATTCATGGTCGTGTACATGTCGGCGATCTTGCCTTGGATCAGTTGGAATTCGCCAATCGACTGACCGAATTGCTTGCGCTCGTGAATGTACGGCATGACCACATCCATGGCGGCCTGCATCAGGCCAATTGAGCCCGCCGCCAGAACTGTGCGCTCATAATCTAAGCCGGACATCAGCACGCGCACACCATCATTCTCGACACCCAGCACATTTTCGGCCGGGACTTCGCAGTCTTGGAAAATCAGCTCGCACGTATCCGATCCGCGCATGCCAAGCTTGTCGAGCTTTTGCGCCGTCGAGAAGCCTGCAAAGCCTTTCTCGATCAGGAAAGCGGTGATTCCGCGTGAGTTTTTGTCCGGGGCGGTTTTGGCATAGACGACCAGCGTATCTGCGCCCGGCCCATTGGTGATCCACATCTTATTGCCGTTTAGGACATAGTGATCGCCTTTTTTCTCGGCCCGTAAACGCATGGAGACGACATCAGACCCTGACCCCGGCTCCGACATTGCGAGTGCGCCGAGGTGTTCGCCGGAGCACAGTTTAGGCAAATAGCGGGCTTTTTGAGCCTCGGTGCCATTGAGATTGATTTGGTTCACGCACAGGTTCGAATGAGCGCCATAAGATAGCCCAACTGAGCCCGAGGCGCTCGAGACCTCTTCCATCGCGACGGAATGGGCGAGATAGCCGAGCCCGGTGCCGCCATAATCCTCAGCCGCCGTGATCCCGAGCAAGCCGAGCTCACCCATTTCCGGCCAGAGGTCGCGCGGGAACTCATTCTTGGCATCAATCTCTTCGGCGCGCGGAGCCAGGCGATCACTTGCCCAGCGCGCGATCATGGCACGCATCTCTTCGATTTCAGGATCTAATCCGAATCTTAGACCAGACGCATTCGGGAGCATTTGCTATATCCTCATTGATTGACAGGCGATTTGAGACGCCGTAGTCGGGTTGTCGGACAACGGTACAACAAAAAGACTGGGAGGGAAAGGATGAGTTCAGTGGCGATGCAAACCGCGATCGACACGCGATCCGACAGTTACGCGGCCAATGCTGAAATCATGCAATCCTTTGTCGACGAGTTGCGCTCGCGCCATGCCATCGTGACGAAAGGCGGCGAGCGTCATGTGGCGCGGCATAAAGCGCGCGGCAAACTCACGGCGCGCGAGCGGGTCGAGCGTCTGCTCGATCTGGGCGCTGACTTTTTAGAGCTTGGTGCCTTTGCGGCGTGGGACATGTATAGCGGCGATGTTCATTCTGCCGGACTGATCACAGGGATCGGAACAGTCTCTGGCGTCGAATGTATGATCGTCGCCAATGATCCGACCATTAAAGGCGGCACCTATCACCCAATGACGGTGAAGAAGCATTTGCGCGCGCAAGAGATTGCGCAAGAAAACCGTTTGCCCTGTATCTATCTGGTCGAAAGCGGCGGCGCGTTCTTACCGATGCAGGATGAGATCTTCCCCGACAAAGATGATTTTGGTCGCATCTTTTTCAATCAAGCCAATATGAGCGCGCTCGGCATTCCGCAAATTGCCGTTGTGCATGGCTCTTCCACGGCGGGCGGCGCGTATATGCCTGCAATGTCGGACGAGACAATTATTGTGCGCGAACAAGGCACAATCTTTCTTGGTGGACCGCCACTGGTCAAAGCCGCGACAGGCGAAATTGTAACCGCTGAAGAGCTTGGCGGCGGCGATGTGCATACTCGGATTAGCGGTGTTGCGGATCATTTGGCCGAAGACGATGATCACGCGCTGGGCCTCGCGCGCAAAATTGTCGGGCGGCTGAACTGGACAAAACAGGGCGAGCTGGTGACGGCAGAGCCCAGGCCGCCGATTTATGATCCACAAGAGCTTTATGGCGTGGTCGAGCAAGATAGCCGCAAACCCTATGATGCGCGCGAGATCATTATGCGTTTGGTCGACGGGTCAGAGTTTGATGAGTTTAAACCCTTGTTTGGGTCAACTTTGGTGACCGGGTTCGCGCATTTGCACGGCTATCCAGTTGGGATCTTGGCCAATAATGGCATTCTGTTTTCTGAAAGTTCGCAAAAAGGCGCGCACTTTATTGAACTCTGCTGTCAGCGCGGCATTCCACTGATCTTCTTGCAGAACATTACCGGATTCATGGTCGGCAAATCGGCAGAGTCTGGTGGGATCGCCAAGGATGGCGCGAAGTTAGTGACAGCAGTCGCCACGGCGAAGGTGCCGAAGTTTACAATTGTGGTTGGCGGCTCTTATGGGGCCGGGAATTATGGCATGTGCGGGCGCGCCTATAGTCCACGCTTCATGTTCATGTGGCCGAATGCGAAAATCTCTGTGATGGGCGGCGAACAGGCGGCGAGCGTGCTCTCGACCATTCGTAAAGATGGCTATGAAGCCAAGGGCGAGACTTGGGACCCGGCGGACGAAGATGCGTTCAAGGACGGCATTCGCAAAGACTATGAGGCGCAGGGCTCAGCCTATTATGCGTCGGCGCGTGGCTGGGATGATGGCATCATCGATCCGGCTCAAACCCGCGATGTGCTGCGCCAATGCATTTCGGCCAGCCTGAATGCTGAAATCGAGCCGACCAAGTTCGGCCTGTTTAGAATGTAGAGGCGGCTTTATGTCATTTGAAACGCTAAACCTAAGCATTGGGTCTGATGGAGTCGGACGTGTGGTCTTGGACCGCCCTGACGTTCGCAACGCTTTTAATGAGCAGATGATTGACGACATTTATCGCGCCTTTCGTCAGCTTTCTGCAGACGAGACCGCGCGCCTGGTCACGCTGACCGGCGCGGGTAAAGCCTTCTCTGCCGGCGCCGACCTTTCCATGATGCAAGCCGTCGCGGCGTATTCTGAGCAAGAAAATGTTGAAGAAGGTCTGCGTCTTGCGGCCATGTTGCAAGCCGTCCATGAGTGTCCGAAGCCGACTGTCGCCTTGGTCAATGGCCCGGCAATAGGCGGCGGGGTCGGCCTGGTCGCCGCCTGTGACATTGCGATTGCTAGCTCTGCGGCCGTGTTCGCATTCTCTGAAGTGCGGCTCGGCCTGATCCCAGCGGTGATCTCCCCCTTTGTGCTCAGCGCGATTGGGGCGCGCCAAGCTCAGCGCTATTTTCTCACCGCCGAGCGGTTTGGCGCGGATGAGGCGGCTCGGATCGGGCTCGTCCATCGCGTGGTCGACGCGGAGGCCCTGACCGAAGCGGGCGCGGATATGGTCAAAGCCTTGCTCGCCTGCGGCCCTAAGGCGCAAGCCGCTGCGAAAGCGCTGATCATGTCAGAAGCCGGCGCGCCGATTGATGCCGAACAACGCGCGCGTCTTGCTCAATCCATCGCTGGAATGAGAGCCAGCGCCGAGGGCCAAGATGGCATCGGCGCCTTCTTGGAAAAGCGTAAGCCGACATGGATGACGGGCTCATGACCATTTTTTCAAAGATCCTGATCGCCAATCGCGGCGAGATCGCCGTGCGCGTGGCCCGCACCTGCCAGCGGCTTGGGATCGCGACAGTGGCGGTCTATTCCGATGCCGATGCGACCGCGTTGCATGTCCAAGTCTGCGATGAAGCGGTGCATATCGGCCCATCGGCACCGGCGCAAAGCTATCTCCAGATCGACAAAATTATCGACGCGGCCAAACGCACCGGCGCTGAGGCGGTGCATCCGGGCTATGGCTTCTTGTCGGAGAATGACACGTTCGCCGATGCGCTGGACGCGGCGGGGTTGGTGTTTATCGGCCCGACGGCGGCGACGATCCGGGCCATGGGCTCTAAGTCGGCCGCGAAAGACTTGATGGAAGCCGCCGGGGTCCCAACCACGCCTGGGTATCAAGGCGAAGATCAGAGCCTCAAGACGTTCAAAGCGGAAGCCAAAAAGATCGGCTATCCTGTTCTGCTCAAAGCCACAGCAGGCGGCGGCGGCAAAGGCATGCGCGCTGTGCTGGAAGAGCGCGCGCTAGAAGCGGCGCTGCAATCGGCCAAACAAGAAGCCAGGTCCGCCTTTGGTGATGACCGGTTCCTGATCGAGAAATACATTCCGCGCGCGCGCCATTTAGAAGTTCAGATCTTCGGCGACGGTGCGGGCGAGGTCGTACATTTGTTTGAGCGCGATTGCTCGGTCCAGCGCCGCCATCAGAAGATTATCGAAGAGGCGCCAGCCCCGAATCTGCCAGACGCCGTGCGGACCAAGCTGCTCGCCGCCGGGGTCGAGGCGGGAAAGGCCGTCAACTATCGCGGCGCCGGCACCGTCGAGTTCCTCTTTGATGGCGCCGATGGCGTGTATTTCATGGAAATGAATACGCGCCTGCAAGTCGAGCATCCGGTCACTGAAGCGATCACCGGGGTCGACTTGGTCGAGTGGCAAATCCAAGTCGCGGCAGGCGGGCCGTTGCCCTGTCAGCAAGACCAGATCAGCGCGACCGG
>JBCBYJ010000240.1:0-2991 GCA_039815905.1 Pseudomonadota bacterium
CTTTGAAATGTTCGGCAAGGACCATCAGGACAATGCGCCCATCTATTCCAAAATCACGCGCATTCTTGGCTGCCAGCCGCCGCAGCAATATGTCTATGAGCTGTTTTTGGACGAACACGGCACCAAGATTTCCAAGACCAAAGGCAATGGCATCGCGGTCGAGGATTGGCTGAAATATGCGCCGCAAGAGAGCTTGTCGCTATATCAATTCCAAAAGCCGCGCGTGGCGAAGAAGCTCTATTTTGACGTCATTCCAAAAGCCGTGGATGAGTATCTGACCTTCCTTGAGAAATATCCGCAGGAAGAGCGCAATCGGCAAGTCGAGAACCCGGTTTGGCATGTTCATGGCGGACAGCCGCCACAATGGAACTCGCCCGTCAGTTTTGCCTTGCTCCTCAATCTGGTCAGTGTGGCGAATGCGGAGAATCGCGAGCAGCTTTGGGGCTATATTTCACGCTATGCGCCCGGCGCCTCGGCTGAGACGCATCCGCTGCTCGACGAATTGGCAGGCTATGCGATGGCCTATTATCGAGATTTCGTGGCGCCGACAAAGTCATATCGCGCGCCAAGCGATCAAGAACGCGCGGCGATGGAAGATCTGGCCAAACAGCTGCGAGCTTGGGACGGCGCAGTGGATCAGGGGGAGCTGCAAACGCTGACCTTCTCAGTCGGCAAAGCGCACGAATTTGAGAACCTGCGCGCCTGGTTCCAGGCGCTCTATGAAGTGCTGCTCGGGCAAAGCCAGGGCCCCCGCTTTGGCGGCTTTATCGCGCTTTACGGTGTGGAGGAAACCGCCACTTTGATTGAGGAAGCCTTAGCGCGCTAAACCCATCTCCGCGGTCTTGATGAACGTCAGGACCCATGGCGGTTGAGCCTAAAGCCGACCCTCTTAGCCAGTCGCCATAGGTGCCAACCTGCGTGGACAAAGCGGTGCTGGGACGCGCTGGCTAAGCGGTGATATCCAGCGCGGCTGCTAGCTCCCCGCACGTCACCATAAGCCGCGCGATGTCCTGATCGCGCGACAAACGATGATCGCCATCCTTGATCAGCGTGAACACGACGTCGTCGCTCGCCAGCGCCTCGACCAGCTTAAACGCATGTTGCCAAGGCACATCCGGGTCCAGCTGGCCTTGCAAGATCCGGATCGGCACGGTCAGGTCAATCGCGGCATCCAACAGGCTCCAGTTTTGACCATCCTCAATCAGCGCCCGCGTGATCGGATAGGGATCGCCATAATCAGACGGTCGCAAGGTTTGCCCGGTCTCTAAAATCTCCGTCTGCTGCTGCGGCGTGAACTCTGGCCACATCAGCTTTTGGGTAAAATCTGGCGCTGGCGCGATCAACACCATCCCGGCGACCCGGTCTTTCAAGGCCAGAGCCGATAGCAACGCCATCCATCCGCCCATGCTCGACCCGACCAGCACCAATCGGCCGGTTGTCAGCGCTTCAATAGCCGCAAGCGCATCCCCGCGCCACACCGAGATGGTGCCGTCTTCGAACGCGCCGCCCGACAGGCCATGCCCGGAATAATCAAACGCCAAAAAGCCGTGTCCTTGCGCGTTTGCCCAAGCTTCCAGCACCGTCACTTTTGAGCCGCTCATGTCGGATTTGAAACCGGACAGCCAGACAAAACTCAGCCCAGAGCGCGGCGCGGTGTAACGATACGCCAAGCGGCGCCCGTGCGGCGATGTGAAGTCTTGATGATCCATGCGAGGCCTCCTTTGTAAGGCTTCTACTGCAACCGCTGAGGCGCACTTGCAACTTCTTCGTTTCAATCCCCGGCCAAATCAGTCACACTCTGAGTATGAGCGAATCTGCGTGGCCAGACCTGTCGGGAAAAACCATTCTGCAAGTCATCCCTGACTTGTCGGCGGGCGGGGCTGAGCGGACGACTGTTGAGATGGCTGAAGCGATTTCTGGCGCCGGCGGACGGGCGCTGGTGGCCAGCGAAGGCGGTCGCTTGGAGTCGGCATTAGAGGCGGTCGGCGGTCAACTGATCGCGATCAAAGCGGCGAGCAAGAACCCGCTGACCATTCGCAAGAATACGCGCCTGCTTGAAACCCTGGTCCTGGACGAACAGGTTGATCTCATTCATGCCCGCTCGCGCGCCCCCGCTTGGAGCGCCTATGTCGCCTCGCAGCGCACCGAGACGCCTTTTGTGACGACGTATCACGGCGCTTATAGCGGCACGACGGGGCTCAAAAAGCGCTACAATTCGGTGATGGCCCGCGGCGATCTCGTCATCGCCAATTCCAATTGGACCGCATCGCACGTGATCGACGTGCATGAGGTACCGGCGGAGAAAATCGTCACCATTCCGCGCGGTGTGGACCTGGTCGCGTTTGATCCGGCAGCGGTGTCAGACGACCGGATCGCAGCGCTGCGGACGGCTTGGAACATCGCGCCTGAGGATACCCGTATCCGCCTGGTGCTGCCGGGACGCCTGACCAGTTGGAAGGGGCAAGGCCTGGCGATTGAGGCCCTCGGGACCATGGACATGAGCGAACGCGCGCGTCTGCACCTGATTTTGCCGGGCGATGCGCAAGGACGGCAGAAATATCTGACCGAGCTTGAAGACAAAATCATCGCACACAAGCTCGGCGGCACCGTGTCGATTGTTGGCCATACAGAGGATATGCCGGCGGCCTACGCGCTGGCCGACATCATCCTCGCCCCATCAACGCGGCCTGAGGCGTTTGGCCGGGTCGCCGCCGAAGCCTCCGCCATGGCCAAGCCGGTGATCGTCGCAGATCATGGCGGGCAGCGCGAAACGGTGATCGAGGGGCAAACCGGAACCCGGTCAGAGCCCGGATCTGTGCCCGCGCTTACGGCCTGTATTCGCACGCTGATGAGCCTGCCGCGCGAAGCGCGCGCGGCGATGGGCGCGGCGGGCCAGGCGCATGTACGCGAGCATTACAGCAAAAAGCAGCTTCAAACCGCAACGCTGAATGTGTATGCGCGCCTGCTATTAAACAAAGCTTGAGTTGAAAA
>JBCBYJ010000241.1:0-2985 GCA_039815905.1 Pseudomonadota bacterium
CCTTCAGCAAAGTTGTCATTAGCAACTATTGTTGAGTGAGCTTCTAACGCAGCTCAAGCGGGTGAAAGCCTCGTCTTTACACGTCCGTCGATCCTATTTCGCCCCCAAAGTCCCTCCGCTGAAGAAGAGGGTATTGGTGGAGGCGCCGGGTACCGCCCCCGGGTCCGAACCGCTTATTACACGCGCATTTATCACCATAGTTCTTGCGAACACGGATAATATAATCGCGTCTGGCTTAAGATAAAAGACTTTAATCAGCGCGTTCGACAATCACTTCGATGACACCGTCCGTGCGCTCCAGCGTGGCCAGCTCAGCTTCTAAGGCCGCAGCGTTGATTTCCCGCGTCGTGCGGACGACGGCGCCGGTGGCATCGGCGGTCAGAATGGTCAAGCGCAATGTCCGCTCAGTACCATCCAGAACGCCATCTGCGGCGCGCACAGTGAGCTTGCCAACCTGATACACCCCTTTGCCGGTATAATAGACTGTTTTTCCAGCCAATTTGGCGCCGCTGAACAGCAAGCCCGCCGTTGATGTAACGATACAGCCCGACAAAAACACGGCCAGTATGGGTGCAATAATCAGTCCCCGTATCATGCGATCTCCTTGATGCGTTTTCTATAGCGACGAGCACTTTGTCGTATCGCTTGGCGTATTCATAGGCGGTCAGTGCAGGTCTCACACAAATCAGAGAGGGTCTTGCACCCTGCTTAAAAACCTGCTCATTGCCGATTATCGATAAGACGGTGTTGGGAGACCCGAACCTATGCGCAAATCACTGACCGCACTCGCCACAATTTTCGCTTTGGCCGCCTGTGATCAAATCAGAACCCCTGGCAATTCAGAGGCCCCGTCTGTGGAGGCCTCGACTGTGGAGGCCTCTGAGGCTGACATCCAGGCCGCTCCGACGGCAGAGGAGATCGCAGCTGAGACCGAACGTCTCCAGGCTTGGTTTGAAGCGAAATATGAAGCCGAAATCCTTGAGAGCCCGATCCAGCTCACCTTCCTGGGGCGCGATGAGCGCCAAGGCGAAATTGATGACTTCTCGGAAGCCGCGCTGGACGCGCAATTGGCGCGCTCGCAAGCCAACCTGGCGGAGCTGCGCGACAGTTTTGAGTATGACAAGCTGACCCCAGCCGCCAAGATTTCCTATGACGTTTGGGAATATCAGGCCGAAGCCTCTGCCGCCTCATATGCGTTTCGCTACAACACTTATGTGTTTGAGCAGATGCAAGCCATCCACACATTCTTCCCGCAGCTTTTGATTGCCTTCCACAAAACAGTGGATGGGGAAGATATGGACAATTATCTCCAGCGCATTTCTGGCAGTGCGCGGGCGCTGGATCAATTGATCGATGCGTCCAAGCGCGTCGCCGAGACCGGCGTACGGCCCCCTTATTTTGCGTTTGAGTCGGTGATCGAGGAATCAGGCAAGATCATTTCCGGCGCGCCGTTTGACGAGAGCGGCGAGGACAGTGATCTCTGGGCCGATGCGCAAGCGAAGATCGCCAACCTGCTCGATCAAGGTCAGATTGACCAGGCCAAAGCGGATCAATTGACCGCCGATATTCGCGCCGCTTTGGTCGAAGAATTAATGCCCGCTTATCAGCGGCTCATCGCTTGGCAAGAAGCCGACCGGGTCAACGCATCGCCAGACGCTGAAGGCGTCAGCGCTTTGCCGGACGGGATTGCCTATTACAATGAGCGCCTGGCCAATCAGACGACGTCAGCGCTGACCGCTGATGAGATCCATGAGATCGGGCTTGCTGAAGTTGCGCGCCTGCGCGAAGAGATGGAAGCCATCCAAGCCGACTTTGGCTATGATGGAACATTGCAAGCGTTTTTCACCTTCTTGCGCGACACCAAGGATGATGAGCGGCTTTACTACCCGAACACAGATGAAGGTCGCCAAGCCTATATCGATGATGCAACCGCGGCGATTGATGGGATCAAAGCGGCCCTGCCGGACTATTTCGGCATCCTGCCCAAAGCCGACATGGTGGTGAAACGGGTTGAGCCGTTCCGCGAGCAAGACGGCGCGGCGCAGCACTATTTCCCGTCGACACCGGATGGGTCCCGCCCCGGTGTTTATTACGCGCATCTGTCCGATATGACGGCGATGCCGAAGCGCGAATTGGAAGTGATTGCCTATCATGAAGGCCTGCCGGGCCATCATATGCAGATCGCGATCCAGCAAGAACTTCAAGGCGTTCCGACGTTCCAAACTCAAGCCGGCTTCACCGCTTATTCCGAAGGCTGGGCGCTCTACACTGAATGGCTCGCCATTGAGATGCCGGGCACATATCAAGATCCGTTATCGCGCTTTGGTCGCGCTGGCTCTGAGATCTGGCGGGCCATCCGTCTCGTCGTCGATACGGGTTTGCACGCCAAAGGATGGACCGAGGATCAGGCGGTCGCTTACTTCATGGAAAACTCCGCGATCACTGAAGCGCAAGCGCGCTCAGAAGTGCGCCGCTATTTGGTGCTGCCGGGCCAAGCGACAAGCTACAAAGTCGGCATGTTGAAGATCCAAGAGCTGCGCCGCAATGCCGAAGCTGAGCTAGGTGATGCGTTTGACATTCGCGCCTTTCACGATGTCGTCCTGGGCAGCGGCGCCATGCCGCTTCAAATCCTCGAGCGACAAGTCAATGAATGGGTGACGAGCGTTCAGGCGGAATAAGGCACTCTGAGTGGGGGCCTTAGCTCCCGACATTTTCCAACGCGCCGAGCGCGTCTTGCACATGGTCGACAAACAGCCGGGCTTTGCCACGCAGCTTGCCGCCGGTCCAGACGACCGATAGCGGCAGGTCGGCGCCGCGCCAGTCGGGCATGATGCGCACCAGGTTTCCGGCCCGCACATTTGAGCAGACGAGCCAATCCGGACCAATAAAGATGCCAAGCCCATCAACCGCGGCTTGCAGCAATGTGTCACCAGAGGAGCCGCGAAACCGGCAAAGAGCAGCGCATCATGATGGATGGCCGGTTTC
>JBCBYJ010000242.1:0-2977 GCA_039815905.1 Pseudomonadota bacterium
AAAGCCGGGGCATAGACGACGCCCATTACCGGCACACCATTTTCAATAATCCCAATATTGACTGTGAACTCGCCGCGTTTGTTGATAAATTCTTTGGTGCCATCGAGCGGATCGACCAGGGCGAAACGGGCGCCGTGTTCTGGAATGTGTCCTGCCGCGACAGCTTCTTCGGCAATCACGGGCAAGTCAGGGTCGGCCGCTTTCAGCGCTGCCAGAATGAGCGCCTCGGCTCTTTCGTCGGCCTCGGTCACAGGCGAGCTATCGGTTTTGCGATCGACCTCAAAATCTGTCGCATAAACTTGCATGATGAGCGCGCCCGCATCGAGGGCGATGCGAGCGAGCGTGTCACCGGTAAGGGTCATGAAACCTGTCTTTCTTGTATTGGCGCGTAAATCGGATCGGCGGCCAGTATGCGTTGAATGGTGTTGAGGGCGTCAAAGGCATCTTGGCTGGTGCTGACCGGTCTTTGATGAGGACGCACAATGCGGGCTAAAAACTGATCTAATGCCGTTTTTACGCCATTGCTGTGACGGAATTGATCGACGGTTTCGTGGTGCGGGCCCGTGCCATCGCTGCGGGCATGAACCAGCGCCTCTGGGCCAAAGCCATAGGCTTCGCAATTCAGGCCCTCGAGCCAGAGATAGCCGCGCTCGAAGCCCAATTCGAGGCGAAAGGTCGGGCGCCATTGCGTCGCCGAAGCATGCAGATTGGCGAGCACGCCGGAAAATGTCCTAAGACCCGCAATGACATTGGTCTCCGTGCCAGGGTCAGCGGTGCGTTGCAGGTCGGCAAAGCCGGTCACGTCTTGGAACGGGCCCGCAAAGATCTGCATCAGGTCGACCATTTCAACAGCGGCGCCCAGGGTGAGGCTATCGGTCTCGTCTAGGCCCGCCAAGCCGCACACGCCGCGCATGGTCAAGAGCTGGCCATATTCGCCGGTCTCGGCCTTGGCGCAGGCGGCGGCGACGGACTCATGGTGGCGGACATTCAGACCGAATTGCAGTATCGCGCCGGGGTTCTGTTGTTCAATGCGCCGGATGGCGACCATGTCTTCGACCGTGTTGGCGGCCGCAAATGGGGTATAGACGGGCCATCCCGCTTGCAGCGAAAAGGCGATCCATTCGGTCAGTTCGGACCGGCTTCCGGCAATGATGGCGGCATCGATCGCTTTCAGATCGACCGCCCGCGCCAGCGCCTCGCGGCCTTGGTCCAGGGCTTCAATATCCATCGCATAGACGGCAATACGTCCATAATCGCTGAGAGCGTTGAGCGCATTGCGGTGATCGGTATCGAGCGCATGGGCGCCGATAACTGCGATGCGAATCTCAGACATGCTTCATCAGCTCCCAATCGAGTTCTTTCGATACCGTCATGTCTGCGCGCCCACAAGACGACAAAGCGCATGGCGGACAGATTATTCGCGCTGTGCGGGATTTTGGGCGCAGCCGCCCACAGTTTAGCCGGTGCGGGCGGCGTTAAGGCGCGAGGGCGCGCAATAAACGCTCGGACTGCTCTTGGCAGAAGGCTTCGGGCAGCGGCGCGCGCATAATCATGACCCGCGACCAGAGTTGCCCGGTCAGCAAATCGACCGCCTCGTCCAATTCAAAATCCCGGCGGATGACTTTTTTGGTGGCAATCTCGGCCAGCACCAAACGCAAAGGCGCGCGGACATTGTCTTTCATCCAAGCGCGCCAGGTCTCGCCAGCATCCTTATCGTCGCTGGCGGCGATCATCGCCGTGCGGAGGACGGCATGACCCGACCCCAGCCGCGTGACGTCTTCTAAAGGCTTGATCAGCGCCGAAATCCGTTCGGTCGGATCGCGGCCGAGCTGCGAGCGCTGCGGCACCAGCTCCAAAGCCGCTTCAATGCACATATTCCCGATCGCCGGCCACCAGCGATAAATCGTCTGTTTTGACGCTTTTGCCTTGCGCGAGACCTTGTCGACGCTGAATTTGCGCCATCCGTTCTCGGCCATTTCTTCACGCGTCGCCTGAAGGATTGCCGCGCGCGACTCTTCACTAGTGCGCTGACTTTTCTTGGGTTTTACTTTGGTTTCTGACATGTTTCCGCAGTGATGATACAAACTATAAGTTGCGTTAGCACGGAACGATCCGTTTGTCTTTTGCCGCTTGAAAGATTTTTGCGACTGTTCCATGACGCGGTAAACGGGAGGAATATCGGGATGCATACGATTCCGAAGCTGATCCAGGCTTATAAAGACTATCGCGAAAGCGATTATCCAAACCATGCTCGGCTCTATCGAGCGCTCGATGAAGGCCAACATCCTGAAGTCATGATGATCAGCTGCGCCGATTCCCGCATCAACCCATTTGAGATTTTTCATGCCGAGCCAGGGGACCTTTTCCTGGTCCGAAATGTCGCCAATTTGGTCCCCGCTTTTGACGATGAGACCCCAGATTACAGCGTCAGCTCGGCGGTCGAATTCGCAGTTACCGCGCTGAAAGTAAAGCATATTGTCATATTGGGACATTGCGGTTGCGGCGGTGTGAAAGCCTCGCTCAGCGCCGCTGAGAATAAGCCCGTCGGGACGTGTATTGCGCCATGGGTGAGCCGCTTGGACAAAACCCGGGATGAGGTGCTGGCGGGCCATCCAGACGATCCGCAACGGGCGCTTGAGCTCGCTGGCATTGCCATGTCGACAGACAATTTGCTGACCTATCCTTTTGTTCGCACAGCGGTCGAAGCGGGGGACCTCATCCTGCATGGCGCCTGGTTTGATATTGGCGACGGGGCCGTGCATTGGCGCGACAAATCGACCGGTGAGTTCGTCAAGATATAGGCACTCGTAGAACGCGTCTTATATGCGCGGACACGCTCTTTTAACGATACATATTGGGGCCGTCATGGACGTCGCAATTTCGACCCTTCTTTCGCCGATCATCCTGTTCTTTGCGCTGGGCATGGTTGCGGCGCTGTTACGATCACAAATGAGCGTGCCCGAAGCGTTTGCCAAAG
>JBCBYJ010000243.1:0-2977 GCA_039815905.1 Pseudomonadota bacterium
GTTTTTCCGCAGCTTAGAGCGCTTCGCCTATGGCGCGATGATGTCGATCACAGAGCAACGCAGCCGTCAAAGACGCTATCTAAAGATTGCTGATATGGCGGATAATCCGCGCGCGCTCTTAGCCGAGCATGGCCCGCTCGCTTTATCGCGCGAAGAACGCCGCGAGATCGGCAATCGGCTACGCAGTCGGTTTGGTGCCTTTTCGCAGCGCCGCGCCATCGCGCTGCGCATGAATGGCGAGATTGAAGGCGGCCATCGGCTTGGCCCGAATAGCGGTGCGACCGTTGAACATGTCTTGCCCAAGAGCCTGCCCGAGGATTCGCCTTGGTTGAAATCCTGGCCCAGTCAGTCTGTCCAACGCGATTTGGTCGACACGATCGGTAATTTCGCGTTGCTGTCGCAATCGACCAATCAAAAGGCTGACAATCTCTCTTTCGACGAGAAAAAGACGCTCTATTTCCAAGACGGCGATCCAGAATTTGCGCTGACCCGCGACATTCAGGAGAAAGTCGCCTGGACCCCAGAAGTGGTGCGCAGTCGGACCGAGCAGCTCGCCAAAATCATGGAAGCGGCTTGGCAGCTCCATCGCAGCGCGTTGAGATTTTGAAGGAAAACTTTTGAAGGGCGGCGGTTTAAGACGCCGCCTCATTCTTTTTGCGCAGTGCGGCATAATCGGCGAGCTTGTCTGCCGCTTTGTTCCCAGCTTTGATGCTGGCATCAAAGGCGCTGAGCGTATCAGACACGCTGGCGCTGGTTTCTTTATCAAAATCAGCCATGGCAGAAACAAAAGTGCGACGCGCTTTTTTGGCCGTAACGAGCGCGCTTTCATAGCTCACCAGGTCGGCCCGCAAAGACTTTGCCGTCAAGTCAGCGCCGAACAGTTTATGGGCTTCCATCGTCGCGACATTCAAGCCGTGCGTGGCGCTTTCAACGTCTTCGCGCAGGCGCGCCGTTTGCTGATCCAGCGTGCCCGAAGCGGCGAGCGCCGCGGCATAAGTCGATGTTGGGTCGGTCTGATCGCCGGACACGCCATCCATCAGCACACGGGCAAAGCTCAGCAGCCCACCGCTCTTGGCGACCCATTTTTCGCGCTCGGCCATATCAATATAAGCGTCGGAAACTTTGCGAAGGCTGCTTTGTTCAGCGGTGAGTCCGGTCTCGACGGTCGCCTCGGAAGACACCATGGAAACCGTGGCACAAGCGCCAAGACTTGACGCTAATAAAATACTTACGAGCACACTACGCATGAGGTGGCACACCTAAATCCTAAACAACCCTCACCTGCAATAACACATACAGATGAGAAAAACCCCGTCCATACCCTTTATTCAGAAGTTAAGTCCCGATAGGTGAAGAGCTGGTGAACAAAGGGATTAAATTGCTTAAACTTTATCCACCTATTGAGGCGCGGCGCTCAGGTTTCCTGCGTGTGAGCGATCTGCACACTATATATTGGGAAGAATCAGGCAATCCAAACGGGCTTCCAGTGATCGGAATCCATGGTGGGCCTGGCGGCGGCTCGAGCCCGGAAATGCGGCGCTTTTTCGATCCAACTGTGTATCGGATCATTCTCATGGACCAGCGGGGCTGCGGGAAGTCGACTCCGCATTCTGAGCTGACCGACAATGATACTTGGCACTTGGTCAGCGATTTAGAAGCGGTGCGCGACCATCTTGCGATCGACAAATGGGTCTTGTTTGGCGGCTCATGGGGCTCAACGCTGTCGCTCGCTTATGCGGTCAAGCATGCCGAGCACGTGGTCGGCTTGATCCTGCGCGGGGTCTTTCTGCTCACCGAGTCCGAAGTGCGCTGGTTCTATCAAGAAGGCGCAAGCCGCCTCTTCCCGGACGCCTATGATCGTTACATCGCGCCGATCCCAGAAGCGGAGCGACATGATCTTTTATCGGCCTTTCACAAACGTCTGACCGGCAACAGTATTGGCGAACGCCGCGCCGCCGCCAAAGCCTGGACCTGTTGGGAGGGCGAGACGATCACCATTCAAGGCCCAACCAGCCGACCAAAACGCTTCGAAGACGTTGATTTTGCCGACGCCTTTGCACGGATCGAATGCCACTACTTCACCCATAAGGGCTTTTTCGAAAAAGATGGCTGGTTGCTCGACCAAGCTGAAACCAAGCTAAAAGACATGCCCGGCATCATCGTCCATGGCCGTTATGATGTGGTGACGCCCTTGTCGAGCGCGTGGGCGTTGAAGAAAGCTTGGCCAAATGCCGACTTGCACATCGTGGGATCGGCCGGTCATTCCAGCTTAGAGCCTGGGATTGTCGACAAACTGATCCGCGCAACCCGAGATTTCGGACGGCGGTTTCGAGCCACCGACTGATCGAGCGTCTGATAAAGACCGACACCCGCTTTGATCGTGAGCCCCAAAAACAAACCCTCGCCCGAGATCAGGCGGGGGTGTTCGTTTTGAAGTCCGGCAGGATCAGGTCAAGAGGTCCATAATCCCGAAGACGAGGATGATCCCAATGGCCGGGGGCACGACCCAGCGGACCGCGAACCGCCACAGCGTCATGACCGTCCCTTCGCCAAATTCAGAGGTCAGCATATCGCGGCTCAGCACCCAGCCGGAGAACACCGCGACCAGCAATCCGCACAGCGGCAGCATAATCGTCCCGGTAATCATATCCGCAAAATCGATATAATCCGCCGAGTGAATGTAGCCGGCGCCAATCATGAACAGCACAAAGCCGACGCCAAGCGCCGCGCCCCAACGGTTCACGCCTTGCCGCTCTTCCAGCCAAGAAATCCCGACTTCCATCAAGGAGATGGACGAGGTCAGCGCCGCGAACAGCGCCAAGGTAAAGAACGCGCCGCCGATCAAATGTCCCATCGGCATCGCGTCAGAGCCAAATGCGATGGGCAGCGAGACAAAGAACAGGCTCGGGCCCCCTGCTGGATCGGCACCGAACGCAAAGACAATCGGGAAAATCGCAAAACCAGCAATCAAAGCGAC
>JBCBYJ010000244.1:0-2968 GCA_039815905.1 Pseudomonadota bacterium
CACGCTGCGCCGCAATAATAAGCCAGAGCTTGATGCCGAAGATCCGATGCTACGCCCGGTTGAGGCAGAGCAGCCCGACATTACCGTCAATCGCGCGCAGATCGAGGCGCAGGTTCGCGAGGTGATCGAAACGCTTCCGGAAGAACAGCTTAGCCTGTTAAAGGCCGCCTTCTATGAAGGCTTGTCGCATTCGGAAATCGCCCGGAAATTTGACCTTCCCCTTGGCACCGTGAAGTCTCGGATCCGCCTCGCTTTCATGCGATTGCGCGGGTCACTAGAGCGCGATTATTAATCTGATTACTGCAATCTGGAGCTGCATTTGCTTGACGATCACTGCGATCCAACAATATCGCCAAGGAAGAGTGAGAGTTTTGAGGAGCACGCGACGCCGATGGGCAAAGCGACAGTCAACGATTTTGGCGAGATTTACAGCCAATATGCGGCAGGGTGTTTAGACCCGGCCTTTAGTCTCATGGTCGAAACACAAGCGGCGCTGCGGCCGGATGTTGATCGTGCGGTCGCCCGCGCTGAAGCGATTGCGGGTCTGTTTTTCGAGTCTGAGGCGCAAGCTGAATTAAGCGAAAACGCGGCCGCGAAAGCGCTGGCCATGATTGATGCCTATGAGGCAAATATCCGCCCAAACGCGCAAGCGGTGCATCAAGCCAATCAAGGGCTCGAAGAGATCCTCGCTTTGCCTGAGCCTTTGCGGGAAACCACGCTCAACTCGCTGCGCGCCGGCAAGTGGCAAAACCTGACCCAAGGCGTTCGTCGTCTCAAACTGGACGCGGGCAGCCAGGCCGAGGTCGAGCTCTATCGCATTGAGCCGGGCTGCACCGTGCCCCGTCACTCGCATAAGGGCAGTGAGTTCACGCTGGTCGTGGCCGGCGGCTTTACCGATGAAAGCGGCAGCTTTGGGCCTGGCGACCTCAGCGTCAAAGGTCAAAGCGACACGCATCAGCCGACGGGCGATCCGGGCTCTGTTTGCTTTGCCCTGGCGGTGCGCGATGCTGGCCTGAAATTCACCGGCGTGATCGGGCTCGTTCAGCGTATGGTCGGCCAGTAAGGGCCAGTAAGGGTAAGGGCCAGTAACGGTAGGGGTAACGGTCTGACCCGTCCCTATTTTACAATCTCAAACTTTCGGGTCTCGAACACGGTCAGCACCTGTTTAAGATCGCGGCCACGTTTCAGGATCTGGCCTTGCGCGCCGCGCACCGCATAGGCGCCTTGCAAACGCGCCAGGGATGGGGTTTTCACAATCGTCCAAGTCGGCGTTTCGGCATGTCGTCTGAAAATCGCAAAGATCGCCTGATCCCGATGCGCGCCAACCGCATAATCCTTGGCCTGACCGGAGATGACCAAGCGGCCATAGACATCGAGAATCAAACTCATCTCATCGCGCTGAAAAGCGATTTTTGGTTTTTGTCTTTTTTGTTGAAGCGGTGTATCGTGTCTCATGAGGCGAGTATTCGTGACAGCCTTTCCATCCGTGACGTATATTTAATGCAGATTAGGGCAGATTTGCCCCATTCGCGCCTTGCGGCTGTCACCGATTACGATCAGTTTGCAATGGTCGGGCGGCGAAGTCTAGCAGTCTTTCCGGACCCATCAGCCCCCCCAGCCCCCCGGGGCGACTGTTTTTAGCCGCTCGACACATCTCCCTTAGAATTGGTTGTCGATGGCGCGACCCTTCTTCAGAAGGTCGCGTCATTTGCCGGTGCATGTGTTGAGATCAGGGGCGTGAGGCGCTCTTAATTGGCCGCGAGTCGCTGCGATATTTTATGAACTGAAATTTAGCTGCACTGTTTTTGTGATCCTTTTACTGGCTTGCCCTAAGGAATGAGGATAGTCCAAGCCCGGACAACAATGTGGTCAGCGCATGCTCAATCTTGAAAATCTAACCAAAGCTTTTGCGGATCATATTGCCGTCGCGGACTTGTCTTTCACGCTCGAAAAAGGCGAGGTGCTCGGCTTTCTCGGCCAGAACGGCGCTGGCAAGTCGACGACGATGCGTATGGTGTCAGGGGTGCTGGAGCCAGATGCTGGCGAGGCACAGGTGATGGGGCATTCGATCATTTCAGATCGCCGCGCCGCGCAAAGCCAGATCGGTTATCTGCCAGAAGGCGCGCCTTTGTATCGAGATATGACGCCGTTGACCTTTTTGCGATTCATGGCCGACGCACACGGCCTGTCGCGCGTGACCCGCAAAGACGCGGTTGAGCGCGTGATTGCAGATGCCCGCATTGCCAATGTCGCAAGCAAGCAAATCGCCACCCTGTCCAAAGGCTATCGCCGCCGGGTTGGGCTCGCCGCGGCGATTATTCATGATCCGCCGGTCTTGCTTCTAGACGAGCCGACAGACGGTCTCGATCCGATCCAAAAGCGCGCCGTGCGGGCCTTGGTGGCGCGCATGGCCCCTGAAAAAGCGATCGTGATCTCGACCCATACATTAGAAGAAGTGCCCGCCATGTGCTCGCGCGTCATCGTCATCGATAAAGGCCGCATGGTCGCTGATGACACCCCAAACGCCTTGGCACAGCGTCGGCCGGGCGGCTTAGAAGAAGTCTTCATATCGCTCGCCGATCGCCGCGAGGTGGAACGGGTATGAGCCCTCATTGGCAAGGCACGCTTACGGGCATCAAAGCCGCCTGGCGGCGCGAGCTGTCAGCCTATTTCGCGACACCGCTGGCATATGTCTTTGTCGCGATCTTTCTGTTGGTGCTGGGCGTGTTCACTTGGGATTTGTCGCGCTTTTTTGATACCGGCGCAGCGGATCTCGGACCGTTCTTTTACTGGCACCCTTGGCTGTTCATGCTGTTCATGCCGGCGCTTGCAATGCGCCTTTGGGCAGAGGAGGCGAGCGCCGGAACGGCTGAGATTCTCCTGTCTTTGCCAGTCAGCTTGCCCGGTCTGGTGATTGGCAAATTACTGGCCGCCTGGACCGTCGCGGCTTTCGCGCTGGTCTTGACCT
>JBCBYJ010000245.1:0-2962 GCA_039815905.1 Pseudomonadota bacterium
TCTAGAAGGGCTGCGCAATGCCCGCAATGATTTTCAGCGCGGCGGCGGACGCTTGGCGATCACGCAGACTGATGAAGAGGCCTTCGAGATTGGCAAGAATGTCGCCACATCGAAGGGCAAAGTGATCTATCGCAGCAAGCTGATTGAAATCATTCACTACAATCCGAGCCGCAAAAAAGTGCGCGAGCGCCCGCTGCTGATTTTTCCGCCTTGGATCAATAAGTTCTACATTCTCGACTTGCAGCCTGAGAATTCGATGATCCGCTGGCTGTTATCCAAGCGGGTGAACACATTTGTCGTCTCTTGGCGCTCTGCGGATGATGAAATCAAAGACCACACTTGGGACGATTATATCGAACACGGCATCCTCGAAGCGGTTGACGTTGTTACAAAAGAAACCGGCTCCAAGAAGATCAACACGGTGGGCTATTGCATTGGCGGAACGCTGCTCTCTAGCGCGCTCGCCCATATGGGCAAAACCGGTGATAAACGCATCGCTTCGGCGACCTATTTTGCCTCACAATCAGATTTTGATCTTGCTGGCGATCTGAAAATCCTGACCGAAGAAGATGGCCTGAAGCAAATCGACAAAGTCATCTCAGACCATAATGGCATCATGCCAGGCGAGATGATGGGCGAGACGTTCAATTGGTTGCGTCCCGGCGACTTGGTCTGGCGCTATGTCGTCGACAATTACATGATGGGCAAACAGCCGCGTCCGTTTGATTTGCTCTATTGGAACGCCGATCAAACCAATATTCCAGGCCGCACGCACCGCCATTATCTAGAGCAATTCTACAATCAGAATGCGCTCACGAAGGGTACGTTCAAAGTCTTTGGCGAGCCGGTCTCGATGGCCGACATCAAAATTCCGGTCTTTATTCAAGCCGGCCGCGCCGACCATATTTGCCCTTGGCACTCGATTTATAAAGGCGCGCAGAATTTTGGCGGGCCGGTCAATTTTACGCTTGCCGGGTCCGGCCATATTGCCGGTGTGATCAACCATCCAGACGCGCAAAAGTATCAGCACTGGACCAATTCAGAATTGCCCGGCACGCCCGGGCAGTGGCTTTCCGGCGCTGAAGAAGCGCCTGGGTCTTGGTGGCCGAGCTGGTGGGAATGGCTGCGGCCTCAGTCTGGCGAAAAGGTCGACGCCAAGGCGCCCAAAGACCGCAAGCTTGGCGATGCTCCGGGCCAGTTCGCGGCGCTGAAGCTCAAAGACATTGCCGCAGGCGCCAAACCGGCCGGACCGTATTCCGACGGTACGATGCCGAGCGAAGGCTTGCCTATGACAAAGAAAAAGCCGTGTTACCGGATGCCCGCCGGATGGCGCCCGCGCGCCTAGGGCGGTGCGCACGATCGCCGTGAAAGCGCAGCTGAGGTGCCAGCGCCCAAAACATTTTTCTGTCTGAGCGTCTCTATCTTTCGCCGCTTAACCTAGGCGTGTGGTCAGACCGTCCAAACGCACCCAAATTCTGGCCCGTTCAATGGAGGGTTTGGTTTGGGCTGGCGGATCAGGCGCATTTATCGAATGCTCGTTTTAGCAGCAATGATGCTGAGCACCGCCGCGCCAATGCAGGCGCAAATGACGGTCGATCCGGTCATTCTCGCCTTTGATCGCCCGGATCTGAAACGCCAAGATATGCTGGTCGGCAATGTCGGCCTGAGACCGCTCTATCTCGAAGTCTCTGCCGCCCGAATCCTTGAGCCAGCCGCGGTCGGGGAGACTTATCTAACCAGCCCTAACCCGGATGAGGTCGGCCTTTTGGTGGCCCCGCGCCGGATTGTCTTACAGCCGGGCGAAGAAAAAACCGTGCGAGTCATACGGCTCGACCAAGACTTCAAAACCGATCAGGCCTGGCGGGTGCAGTTCAAACCGGTCATTGGCGACGTCATCACAGATACCCCCGTCGCGATCCCGCTCATTGCGGTCAAAGCACTGGTCTTTGCGCGACCGGGCGGGGCCACGGCAAAGATTATCGGTCAACGCGAGGGACGAGCGCTGTTGCTAGCGAATGTCGGTAACACCAACGCGGTGATTTCAAATGGGGTACAATGCGCCGCGCCTGGCATCGACTGCCAAGCGGTGAGCGGCAAACGTCTTTGGCCCGGCATGGTTTGGTCCACACGCCTGCCGCTCGACGCACCGGTCTCTTTCCAAGTCAAAGATGCTGGCCCCGACCGTTCAATCGAGTTCTAGTTTGAGACGATGCTGCTGATCAGAAAGGGTTATGAATCTCACATGTCAGCATGGGCCCGGGGGCGGTTCTGTCTTATCGCTGCGCTTGTCCTCAACCTTTCGCATGCGGCATTCGCGGACAATGTGATGATCCTGCCGCCGCCCGGTTTCGCGCAGCCCGACACTGATGATCGCACGATTATCGACATCTTTTTCAATGGTCGGCGCGTCGCCGATGCGGCTGTGCGGTTTAACGCCGAGACACTGAGATTTGAAGATCCGCAAACCCTCGCTGCGGCGCTGCCTGGGGTGCGCGACTTGCAGCCGATTGCCCAAGCGCTCGCCCGGCGACAGGCGACCCATTCGGATCAGGTCTGCGACCCCGCTCAAGAGTCGCGTCCATGCGGCTATGTTTATCCGAGCGATGTGGCCCTGATCTTTGATCCCGCCCGATTAAAAGCCGACCTCTTCATCAATGATCGCTACACCTATCAGCGCGATCCGCGAGCGCGGTTCTTGCCACCACCCACTGTCGCGCCGGGTCTGATCTCGGGCTTTCAGACGCGGACGCTGTATGATTTTGACCGCCGCGAAGCCATCGGCGCGCATAATCTGCGGCTGGTGGCCGGGCGCGGACGCTTTGCGGTGCGCGCCAATGTATTTGCCAATACGCGGTCTGACCGGCGATTGCGATCCGCTTATCTTACAGAGTCCGGACAACGGCTGGACCGGTCGACGGGCCTGTTGCCGCAGCAATTTAGCGGTGGGCTTGCACGGTCGCGG
>JBCBYJ010000246.1:0-2958 GCA_039815905.1 Pseudomonadota bacterium
GACATTTTCGGCCAGCGGAGCGGAAGCGTAGAAGCCTTGAATAAGGCCCGCTTCATCCCGCTGAAAGACCAGTTTTTGCAAAGCGCCTTGCCCGGCAAACGTGTCCGGCTGATAGGGCGTCATGGGGAACCAAGGATTACGGGCCTGCTTGGCCCCCAGAACGCCATCAACCTGAGACAGCTCATAGTGCGTATCGAGCTCTTCGCTGTGGCAGCGCCCAACATAGAGCGACAGATCCACCGAAGCGGCATCAAACGGCGCCAGCGTCACACGCGGCGCTTCGATTGTGCCGTCTAGACCCAAGCGGTAGCTTAATTTTGGCGATTGCCCGCGCTCTGGCGCTGCAAAAATCAGCGTCCGCTCTGGCTGCGCGTTGAGCAAAAATTCGCGCTCTGCAATTTGAGGCAGCGGTTCAAGATCCTCCCGAGACGCGCCGAGCATCGCGAATGTGAGGCCCTCCGGCTCGGCCCGAATGGCAAAGATGACGCCTGGAAATAGCTCATAGTCTCCGGCCAAGGCGGCCCGCATTTCAGCCGTGGCGACGGGTGGATCTTCGGGCGGTTCCTCGGGCGGTTCCTCGGGCGCTCGCGCAGCATCTTCGGGGTCGAGCGGCAGGTACAGATCGGCGAGCGAGAACGCAAACGTGGCTTTGTCAAAATCGGTGCGATTGCTGATCACAGCGATTTCCAAATCTTCGCTCGGCACACGCAATAAAAAAGAGCGATATCCGGCATCTGTGCCGCCATGCGACCAAGTGTCGAAGCCTTTATAGACCCGAAATTCCTGCCCCTTGGCGAAAGTCGACTCTGCCCCATTCTCGGCGCTAAATCGCTCGGCCATGAGGTCGAAGACGACGGGATCGCCGATTGTCTGCGTTTCAAAATTCTCGGCCCATTTTAGCAGATCCAATGCGCTGGTATACAGCCCCGTCGAGCCGGTGCCTTCGCTCGCAACGATGACATTATTGAAGCCGTCGCCATCTGGATAATACGATGCCGCGCGCTTTGGAATGAGCGTGTTTCGAGACGTCGGAAACCGCGTGTCTTGCATCTCCAAAGGGTCGAATATCCGCGCTTGCATGAACGCTTCGAAAGTCTGCCCCGATGCGTGCGCAACGATTTCAGCGAGCAAGCCATAGCCAGTATTGCTATATTCCATTTCCGCGCCAGCGGCGAAATTGACCCCGCGCTGACGCCGCACCAGGGCTTGAATCTGCGCTCGGGTATGAACATCGTCCGGCCTCCAGCCCGCCATCCCAGCGAGCGTGCTTTGCTCGCGCAAACCGCCAGCATGATCGAGCAAATGACGAACCGTGATGACGGTTTCGGTCGCATTTAGGTCTGGCAAATAGGTGCGGATGTCGGCGTCGAGATCGATCGCGCCCTCGGCGACCAATAAGAGCGTTGCGAAGGCCGTGAACTGTTTCGACACCGAGGCCACTTGCAAAACACTGTCCGGCGCAAGGGCAAGATTATGCTCCAAATTCGCCATGCCGGCGCCGTCGGCATAGACGATCTCATCGTTCAGAGAGATCGCGACCACGACCCCTGGCGCGCGTTCGGATCGCCAGGGCGCCATCACCTGTTCGATCGGCGCGCCGATCTCAGGCGCGGGCGCGGCGTTGGGCTGAGGCGCGCCGAGGCAAGCCCCCAAACCCAAGGCGGACAGCGCGGCAAGTGCGCCAATGGATTTGCGGTTGGTGGTCCGTCTAGGGTTCGATTTCGCGATCATGGTCATCCCTCATTGTGCTGAAGCCAGACTGTGGCACAGCGGCATGACCCCCGCGTCCGACAACGCGTAATCGAACCCTTTTGCAGAAGGTCGAACGCCTAACGCGATGCCGTACTTTGGGCGCGAAAGGCACTTGGCGTCAGGCCGACCTGTTTCTTAAACGCCGTGTTGAAAGAGGATTTAGAGTTGAACCCGGACTCCAGCAAAACCTGCAGAACCGAGCGGTGCGGCTGCTCGACCAATAGACGCTGCGCATAGGCGATCCGATGGCTGTTGACGAAATCAAAAAAGTGCACGCCAAGCGATCCGTTCAACAGCTCTGACAGTTCGCGCGGGGTCATTGCAAGCCGGTCCGCCAAAGTCGCCAGGGTCAGCTCTGGATCAAGAAAGGGGCGTTCAGTCTCGACATAGTCGATCAGCCGCTGCACGTCGTTCGGTTGCTGCGGTGCGGCGCTCATCTTGATGCGCATCAAGCGCCGATCGACATCGCGAAACAGGCGCGGCTTTAGCAGCGAATTCAAGGCGATCCAGCTGGTAATTGCCAGCGCCAATAAGGCGCTCGCCATTTGCAACCCCAAAGCGGTTGGGCTGGCGGAGGCGAAACTGACCCCATCGCGCACGATCTGAATGGCCCGCGCCAAGAGCGACGCGGCGGCAAGCTGGGTCAGCCAGATCAAGACTTCAGACGGCGCCCCGGCATAATGGCGCTGAAACCGCGTCCGAAAGCGCCAGAGCAGGGCGACAATGGCGATCATATAGCCAAAATACCAAACCTGCAAAAACAGCCATGCCGGCCGGGTGCCGGGCGTAAACACGTCGCTAAGCGCGCCCAAATGCGGTGCACCTGGCCCGTTCAAGACAAGCGTCAAGCCAAACGGCACCAGGTGCAGCAGGTCATGCGGTTTTAACCGAAAGTCAGAATAACAAGACGACACGAAAAACAGGAAGAAAACCGGCATCTGCAACCGCCCGAGCGCCATCCAAAACACCGCAAGCCAGGTCCAATCGGAGCTCGGCCCCCAGAGCCAAACCGAGAGCTCAATCGCGGTCAGCGCCAGAAACGCGGCCAAGAACAAGTTGGGCGTCTTCCTGGGCGACGAGACCGAGACCAGAAACACACTCAGCAAGAGGCAAATAAAGCCGATTAGGATCGACATCTCGCAGCAAGAGTGTGAGACGTCGCCATCGAGTTCTCCAGCGCCAATTTCTTTGGGGTGATGTCGATCC
>JBCBYJ010000247.1:0-2938 GCA_039815905.1 Pseudomonadota bacterium
TTACGATACAGGCGGTCGCGGATTTTATACGACCGAGCGCGCCATCCCGCATCCGTCCGCTTTGGAAGGGTTGAAGATTCGGGTGCCGAACTCAGACATCTTCCTCGCCACTGTTCGGGCGCTAGGGGCAAATCCAACCCCGATGAATTTTAGCGAGGTCTATCAAGGCCTCGTCCAAAACGTCATCGATGGCGCGGAAAATAATTGGCCAAGCTATATCAGCACGCGGCATTATGAAGTCGCCCCTTACTTTTCCGAGACCGGCCACTTTCGAACCCCGGACATGCTGATCATGAGCTTGCGCACATGGGAGAATTTTTCACCCGAAGACCAAGCGCTCGTCAAAGAGGCCGCGCGCCAATCGGTTGGCGTGATGCGCGGGCTTTGGGACGCCCGCGTTGAGGATGCAAAGACAACGCTGTTAGAGAGCGGCGGAGAGATCCTGTCGGGCATCGATACAGACCCGTTTCGGGACCTCATGGGTCCTGTCTATGAGCAATTTGTGACCCCAGAGCTGGCGCCATTCCTCGCCGAAATCGATCGTATTGGGGAGGCGGGCGCATGAAGAAAGTCCTCGATGCTCTGAGTAAAGGGTCGCTCATCTTAAGCGCCTCTTGTCTCGTCCTTATGACCAGCATCATCTCTTATCAGGTGGTCGCTCGGTACTTTTTCAATTCAAGCCCTGCTTGGTCGGAACGCCTGTCGCTGGTGCTGCTGGCCTATCTGGTCTTTTTCGGTGCGGCGGTTGGCGTGCATGAGCGGTTTCATATCCGGATCGATGCGCTGCGCAATGCGATGCCAGAGCGTATCGCGCGGGGGTTTGATGTGCTTGCAAATCTCGCGGTCGCGCTTGCCGGGATCGTCATGGTGGTTGCCGGCTGGCAGCTAACCACGACGCTTTGGGCCTTCGATATTCCATCGCTCGGATTGCCGCGCGGATTGGCGCTTTTACCCCTGCCCATTGCGGGCGCGCTGATCACGCTTTTCTCGGGCGCGCAGCTTGTTGAAGCGCTGACCGGCGCGGCTGAGGAGACAGAATAATGGAACTGATTGTCCTTCTGCTAAGCCTGTTGGGCTTACTCGCGCTGCGCGTTCCGGTGGCTTTCGCGCTGCTCATCTCTTCCATGTTGGTGTTCGCGCTTTTGGGCCTAAACCCGTTGATTGCTGTGCAGCGATTGTCGGCTGGAATTGACGTCTTCACGCTGATGGCGATTCCCTTTTTCGTCTTTGCAGGCGATCTGATGACCCAGACCGGGATTGCCGCGCGCCTCATCCGAGTCGCCGAAGGCATGTTCGGGCGGGTGCGCGGCGGGCTCGGACATGTGAATGTCGGCGCCTCTATGATGTTTGGCGCGGTGTCTGGATCTGCGGTGGCAAGCGTCTCCGCGATTGGCTCGACGATGATCCCGATTATGGAAGAAAAGGGATATGACCGCGACTTCTCGGTGAATGTCACATGCTCGGCCGCTGTGCTCGGCCTGATCATTCCGCCGAGCCATAATATGATCATCTATGCCGCTGCGGCGGGAGTTTCGATCTCGATTGGCGATCTCTTCGTCGCGGGCATTCTACCGGGCATTTTGTGCGGCTTTGCGCTGATGATTGCGGTCTCGATCTTGGCCCGGATTAAAGGCTATTCGAAAGGCGTTTTCCCCGGCTTTAAGGCATTGATCCTATCGGCGATTGGCGCGTTGCCCGGCTTGCTCACCGCCGTGATTATCGTGGTCGGAATATTGGGCGGTGTGTTCACGCCGACGGAGAGCTCGGCTGTGGCAATTGTCTACACATTGGCGATCGGGGTCTTTGTCTATCGCTCACTCGGCTTGAAAGAGTTCAAAGCTGCCGTGGTCAATTCTGCCAAGACAACGGCGATGATTATGCTCATCATTGGCGCGGCGGCGGCCTTTGGTTGGTTGCTGGCTTTGCTGGAAGCGCCGTTAATGATGTCGCAGCTGATCTTAGGGGCGACGAGTTCCCCGATCGTGATTTTGGCGCTGGTCTTATTATGTCTTCTGGTGCTTGGGACGTTTATGGATATGGCGCCGCTGATCATCATTGTGACGCCGATCTTCCTACCGGTCGTGCAATCGATTGGCGTTGATCCGGTCCATTTCGGCATCATCATGATGCTGGCACTGGGAATAGGAACGATTACGCCGCCTGTTGGGACCGTCCTGTTTGTCGGCTCTGCGGTCGGTAAAATCCGTATGGAAGACACCGTCAAGAGTATGTGGCCGTTCTATCTGGCGCTGATTTTCTGCCTCATCCTGGTGACTTATGTTCCGCAAATCTCCTTATTCCTGGTGGGCTAGATGTTTTCCGTTAAGGCCAGCGCGAGGGCGCGCTTTCGCTGACGCGCAGCCGCTTCACGCCCGTTACCTTTGCCGAGTTTGCCAATTCGGGTCGATCCACGGCGATACGCGGCTGGGCGGCAGGGCTGGTTTGCCGAGGATGGCGTCGGCGGCTTTCTCCGCGACCATAATGGTCGGCGCATTGATATTGCCATAAGGCGCCGTCGGGAAAACCGAAGCGTCGACGACGCGAAGGCCTGACACGCCAATCACGCGGCATGCGGTGTCGACAACGGTGGCTGGATCATCGCGCGCGCCCATACGTGCGGTGCCGCAGGGATGGTAGGCGCTTTCGACATTCTCTCGGACCCAGCGATCAATGTCTTCGTCTGATTGGATCTCGAGGCCGGGTTGTAGCTCATCGCCGCGATAACGATCCATCGCAGGCTGCGCGATGATCTCTCGGGTCAGGCGAATGCACTGACGCCAAGCTGCGATATCGTCTTCATGCCCAAGATAATTGAACAGAATGCTGGGATGTGCCGCCGGATCAGGTGATGTGATCTCGACCCGCCCGCGACTCTTCGGCTTGTTCGGACCGACATGGACCTGAAAGCCATGTCCCTTGATTGAAGGCGTGCCGTCAT
>JBCBYJ010000248.1:0-2924 GCA_039815905.1 Pseudomonadota bacterium
TGTATTCGGGAGCCGGTTTGTCGGGCGTTTTAAGCCGCGCTCAAATCGGCGGTTTGTGGGCAAAGAATTTGCGTCATCGCCGCGGCATTGTCCGCGCTGCGCAAAGCCTCGCGGAGATCTGCATTCCGGAAGGTGCGGCTGACTTGGGCTAAGGCCCGCAAATGGTCTGCGCCCGCGGCATGCGGGGCCAGCAGCATAAAGATCAGATCACACGGACGGCCATCAATCGCATCAAAATCGACGCCTTGTTCGAGCCGCGCAAACGCGCCGATTGGATGCTGCAGCTCTTGAATGCGCGCATGCGGAATGGCAACGCCCTCGCCAACACTGGTCGAGCCAAGATTTTCGCGCTCAATCACCGCGTCAAAGATATCGCGTCCATCCAGGCCGGTTGTCTCACCCATTGCCTGCGCGAGCTTGTTCAGAATCTGTTTGCGGCTCTCGCTCGCAACGGTTCCAAGAATGACACCCTCCGACAGGAGGCTTGTAAGATCATTAGCCATGTATTTTTGACCTATCGGTTCAGCCGGTGGCGGAATGTCCAGCCGGATCAACCCACCCGATATTCCCATCTGCACGGCGATACACCATGTTGAGGCCGCTGTGTTTCACATTTCGAAACAAAACGGCAGGGGTATCTGACAGTTCCAACTGCATTACAGCTTCAGACACAGACATGGTTTTCACATCTGAGGCTGACTCTGCCACAATCAGCGGTGCCTCGCCATTATCTTCTGGCGTTTCGTCATCAACACCTTTGATAATAAAGGCATTTGCCGGTTCACTCGGCAGCGGTGTACGTTTGTGATGATCTTTTAGGCGGCGATGGTAGCGTCGCACGCGCTTTTCCATCTTTTCCAGCGACTCTTCTAAAGACGCATACGGATCTGTCGCGGCTCCGGTGGATTGTAGGACAATCCCTGAAGGCAGGTGAACGTGACAGTCCGTAATCACTTCATGACCGCGTTTTTCGACAGTCACACTCGCATCAAAGCTGCGATCAAAATATTTTGTTACAGCGGCTTCCAGACCCCCGGAAATGCGCTCGCTGAGCGCGTCTCCTATGTCCATATGCCGTCCTGCGATTTGTATCGTCACGGAGAACTCCGTTCATTAAGTGCCCATTATAACGAGCATTTTCCGCAAATCGAGCCCCTTGCGCAATAATTCGGTGGATATAGGCCGATTGGCAATAGGGACCGGCATGACGTCTTGGTCATGTGGCCCCATTTCGTCCATGTTTAGTCGCGCAGAAGCTCGTTAATGCCGGTCTTAGAGCGCGTGCGCTCGTCGACGGTTTTGATAATGATCGCGGCGGCCAAAGCCGGACCGCCATTCTGACCGGGCAAGCTGCCGGGCACCACAACCGAATAGGGCGGGACCTCGCCATAGCGAATTTCACCCGTCTGGCGATCCACGATTTTGGTCGATTGTGACAGGAAGACGCCCATCGCCAAGACCGAACCTTCGCGCACGATCACGCCTTCAGCCACCTCGGCGCGGGCGCCAATGAAGCAATTGTCTTCGATGATTACGGGGCTTGCTTGCAGCGGCTCCAGCACGCCGCCAATGCCAGCCCCGCCTGAAATATGAACATTTTTGCCAATCTGCGCACAAGAGCCAACGGTTGCCCATGTGTCGACCATGGTGCCGCTATCGACATACGCGCCAATATTGACAAAAGACGGCATCAGCACGGCGCCCGGTGCGATGTAAGAGCCGCGGCGCACAGTTGCAGGTGGAACGGCGCGAAAGCCCGCCGCTTCAAAATCGCTGGCGCCCCAGCCTTCAAATTTGCTCGGGACCTTGTCCCACCAGGTGCCGTTTTGTCCCGGACCGCCGGTCATGATCGAATTTGCGTTCAATCGGAAAGACAGAAGGACGGCCTTTTTGAGCCATTCATTCACCGTCCAACCGCCATTGCCACCCGGGCCATCGGGCGCGGCGACACGCACTTCGCCGGAATCGAGCAAGGATAAAGCGGCATCCACAGCTTCGCGGATTTCCCCTTGTGTGTCGGTGTTGAGACGGGTGCGATCGTCCCAAGCAGCATTGATCAAGGCGGCTAAGCGGTCTGGCATGAAACTGGTCTTTCTATCGTCTTTAAGCGAGGATCGAACGCACGAATTGCGTGAGATCGCCGGTCACATAGTCGATATGTGTGGGCAGGTCATCCCCAATTCCAGCGGGACGCGCTGCCGCAGGTTCATGGCTCCAGTCTTTTTCCGATTGAACCAAGACCGTGGCAAAGCCCATTATATGGGCTGGGGCGAGGTTTCGCGCCAAATCTTCAAAGAAGACGGCTTGGTGAGGATCAATCCCAAATTGCGCAATAAAAGCCTGGTATGAGGACAATGCGGGCTTGGGCTGAAAGGCGCTGTCTTCAATCGCGAACGACCCGTCAAACACATGCGCCAGGCCCATATAATCGGTGACGCGTTGGGCATGACCGCGCGAGCCATTGGTATAGACAAATTTCTGCCCCGGCAGCGCGCTGATCGCCTCGGCCAGATCTGGCGTCTTTGGCAATGGCGAGAGGTCGACTTCGTGCACATGCGCCAGGAATTCGTCTGGCGCCATGCCATGCAGGGTCATCAGCCCGTTCAGGGTCGTGCCATGCTCGGCATAATATTGTTTCTGCGTGGCCCGGGCTTGGTCCCGCGGCAGGCGTAGAAAGCGCGCGACAAAGTCGGTCATGCGTTGATCGATTTCGGCAAACAGATCGCATTCAGCGGGATACAGCGTGTTGTCCAGATCGAACACCCAGACGCGTCGATCCTGAAGCTGTGGCGGCAATCGCTCCGCGTCAGCTGGCATCAACCGGCTCGCCAAAGTCGCGTTCAAAAAACTCAAAGACCAGTTTTCGATTCACTGGCGCTGGCGTCGCCACGAACAGGCCTGTGCGGTAGGCTGCTTCTTCGCAG
>JBCBYJ010000249.1:0-2917 GCA_039815905.1 Pseudomonadota bacterium
CGCGGCGGCGCTCGCGCCATTGGCGCCGCTTTGGGAGCCCGGCACCGCGCAAGCCGGTGGGTCGAGCCAAAGACCGGGATCGATCGGCGCGATAAAGCCAGGCAATCCGGCCTGATGCGAAACCACTTGTGCAAGTGTGACTTGGCTTTTGCCATTTGCGGCGAAGTCCGGCCAGAGGTCGGCAACCGGCGTGTCATACCCGGCTGGCAGCGCGTCGATGACATGCGCCAGCGTCAGCGCGGCGATCGGTTTGGTGGTCGAATAGACCGGGACGATGGTCTCAGCGTCCCAGGGGGTTTGCGCCTTCCGGTCGGCAAAACCGCCCTGTAGGTCGAGGATCAGCGCTCCGTCCAAATAGGCGGCAAAGCCAGCGCCGAGCTCTTTGTCTTCGGTAAAATTTGCTTCAAAAGCGTCTTGCACGGGCTCGAAGCCAGGCGCGGTAAAGCCAGAGATTGGAAAATCAGTCATCGCCTGTCTCTAAAGCGGTTTTGTCATCGGTGCACGCGCAAGTTTTTGATTTACAGATCATATCTCGTCCATGATTGACCCCAAGCAAATGGTTGATTTCGGGCGCGCGAGCGGGCACTCGTGTCGCGTTCCATCCTGATCCTCAAGGAGACGCTATGACTGCTTCTGTGCACCGCCCTCGCCGATCTTGCCTGTATATGCCTGGCGCCAATGCGCGCGCTTTGGACAAAGCCAAATCGCTGCCCGCAGATACGGTGATTTTCGATCTCGAAGATGCGGTTGCGCCAGAGGCGAAGGGCGAGGCGCGCGAGACCGTATGCGCGGCGGTCAAAGCTGGCGGTTATGGGGCGCGTGAAACCGTGATCCGCGTCAATGGGCTCGATACCGAATGGGGGCTCAGTGATCTGAAAGCTGCGGTGGCGGCTGGGCCGGATGCGATTTTGGCGCCGAAAGTCATTGATGGCGGCGATATTGACCGACTGAATGATGCGATGAGCCGCGCCAGCGCGCCGGACACAATGGGGCTGTGGGTGATGATTGAGATGCCCAAGGCCCTTCTCAACATTCAAGACATTGCCGAAACCGTTGGCCGCACGCGCCTGACGGCTTTTGTGATGGGCACAAATGACTTGGCCAAAGAGCTGCGCGGCGTCAATAATCCGCCAGTCCGGACCGCCTTTCAGACCGCGCTTGGGTTGAGCGTTGCCGCGGCGCGGGCCTATGATTTGCTGGCCATTGATGGCGTCTTTAACGGGATTGGGGATGACGCGGGATTGCGCGCTGAATGCGAGCAGGGCCGCCTTTTGGGCTTTGACGGCAAGACACTGATTCATCCCTCTCAACTCGAAACCGCCAATCGCATTTTTGCCCCGACCCCGGAAGATGTCGAACAGGCGCAAGCCGTGATTGACGCTTTCGCCGACCCGGCCAATGCCGGCAAAGGTGTGCTAAAAGTGAACGACAAAATGACCGAGCTTTTGCATTTGGAAGAAGCGCAGCGAACGGTTGCAGTGGCGACCATCATTGCGGCCATGAGCGAGTAAATCGGGTTCAGCCACGGCGCATCGCCCAATACACGATCGCGGCGGCGATGACTTGCTCCAGCCACGCCAAGGGCAAGGCGGCCCATAGGAAAGTGCTGGGCGCAAGCCCCATATTCACCACGCCAAGCCAGAGCAGGCCAAACACCGTCACGGTAAAGCTGAGCGAGGCGATCACGACCCGCCCGATCGTTGCCCCGAACTGGGTCAGGAACATCCAAAAGAACCCCGTCGCCGCGAGGATTAAGATCGTGTCCCAAAGCATCCAAGAGGCAAATAAGAGCGGCGTCACGGCGCCAATATGGTCGGCCCCAGGAAACGCATCGTGCAGCATCGGCTTTACCAGGCCGAAATAGCGCGCGACTTCTGAAATATTGATCCAAACGAAGTTGAGCGCCAAGGCCAGCCAGAAGGCGTTCGGGGGCGCGGCGCGGGTGGGTGTCCTCATGGGTCAATCCTCAATTTTACCAAGTCGAGCAGGGTCTCGACATAGTCGCGCAGGGTTTGGGCGTGATTTGTGGTGCGCGACATCGACCACAAGCCTTGCGCCGTGAGCGTCAGAAAGGCGCTCAGAGCGGCGGCCGTCTGTCTGTCGAGTCTTGGGGCCGCGGCTTTGAGCGCGTCGTCGAAGGCCCGGGTCAGGCGCTGATTGTGGGCCTCAACTTGAGCTTGAACGCGATCATCATGCGGCGCGGTTTCCGTCATCGCATTGGCGACAAGACAGCCCGGTCCTGGCAGGCCGACCCGTTCGGCCAAGTCAATCTGCGTGTCAAAATAGGCGCGAATCCCCGCCAGCCCGTGCTCACCGGCCTGCAGGGCGCGCAATGCTGGCGCAACCACAGTGTCGCGATAGGCGTCAAAGCCTTGCAGGAACAGATCCTGTTTGCCGCCCACATAAGCATAGATGCCATGGCGACTGACGCCGGTCGCTTTGACCAAATCGTCCATCGATGTGGCGCCATATCCGTATCGCCAGAACTGGTGCATGGCGGCTTGGATCAATGAGTCCTTCGTATGGGTCTTGGGGCGGGGCATGGAGAACTCGTAGCAGAATGATCGTTCTGTTGCAAGGAATATTATCCTGTTTTGGGTTTGGGGCGAGACCGGTAAGGGGCTGGGCCCGTCTCTATCAGTGCCCCACTTCCCGCCTTTTTCTCTTCGCCGATACCTGCGCTGGGGTGGCCAGGAATGGAGGTTCGCTCGCGCTTTCAAACCCTTCCCCCAGCCCCAAATCCCTCACGGTGTCCCCACCTGAGGCTATAAAAAAAGGCTAGGCGCGCTTTCATAAAACGCGAACTGACTGCCGCTCTCTCGAGACGGCGTATAGCGCTCAATCAAAGCGCGCCTGCGACGGGCTGTTTTCTAACTGTCCGAAGCGAGCGACATGCTCCTTCGAATACCGGACCAGA
>JBCBYJ010000024.1:0-13562 GCA_039815905.1 Pseudomonadota bacterium
TTGGCGGCTTTACGGAAGGCCTGCAACTTTTTGCCTCTTTTGCGATGCTGATGAACTTCCCGCGCTTCAATAAGATGAAGGGCATGGGCCAGATCGTGTCTTGGTCAGTGCGCGACGAGTCGCTGCACTGCGAGGGCATGATGAAGCTGTTCCACACATTTTCGGCCGAGACAGGGGCGCTGAATACGCGCGTCAAGAGCCGCATTCGTGAGGCCTGTGAGACAGTCGTCACGCTGGAAGACAAGTTTATCGAACTGGCTTTCGAAGCCGGTGAAGTCGAAGGCATGACGCCGACCGATATTCAGCAATATATTCGCTACATTGCCGATTGGCGAATGGGCCAGCTCAAGCTTGATCCGATCTTTGGGGTCACAGAGCACCCGATTCCGTGGCTGACCGAGATCCTGAATGGCGTCGAGCACGCGAATTTCTTTGAGGCGCGCGCCACCGAGTATTCAAAAGGCGCGACGCAAGGCGATTGGCACGGCGATAGCGGGGTCTGGTCCATGTTTGACAGTCGCAAGCCGCAAACCGTGCTGGCCGAATAAAGCCCGGTCTAGACTAGACCTTCACGCCGCCTTTTTCGGCATCCGCGAGGAAGGCGGCGAGGCCTTTATCTGTGAGCGGATGATTGGCAAGGCCTTTCAGGACATTTGGCGGCACCGTCGCGACATCCGCGCCGGCCAGCGCCGACAGCCGGACATGATTGGCGCTGCGGATCGAGGCGGCCAAGATCTCCGTCTCGAACATGTAATTGTCATAGATCGTGCGAATGTCTTCGATCAGTTCCATGCCATCAATATTGATATCATCCAGACGGCCAATGAAGGGCGAGATATAAGCCGCCCCGGCTTTCGCCGCGAGCAAAGCTTGATTGGCCGAGAAGCACAGTGTCACATTCACCGCTGTGCCCATATTCGCCAATTCACGGCAGGCGCGCAGGCCATCCATGGTCAGTGGCAATTTGACCGCAACATTTGAGGCAATCGCTTGCAAAGTCTTGCCTTCAGAGACCATGGCTTGCCATTCGGTCGCCACCACTTCGGCGCTGACATGGCCTTCGGTCAGATCACAGATCTCGGCAATCACTTCTTTAAAGTCGCGGCCAGATTTGGTGATCAGGGACGGATTGGTGGTGACCCCATCAATCAAGCCGGTCGCTGCCAGCTGTTTAATTTCGGCCGTGTCTGCTGTGTCGACAAAGAATTTCATGGGCTCAGTCTCCGCGAAGAAGGAATCAGGTTGGGCGTCCGATAGATGAATACGCGAAACCGCGCTTGTGCATATCTTCCGGGCTATAAATATTGCGCAGATCGACCACGACATTGCCGTTTAGGGTTGATTTAACCCGGTCCAGATCGAGCGCGCGGAACTGGTCCCATTCGGTAATGATGACCATCGCATCGGCGCCTTCGAGCGCGTCATAAGGATTGGTCGCATAATCGATGCCGTCCATCATATGGCTGGCTTCTTCCATGGCTTCGGGATCATAGGCTTTGATCGCCGCACCGGCCGCTATAAGGGCTGGCAAAATATCCAGGCTCGGCGCGTCGCGCATATCGTCCGTATTGGGTTTAAACGCGAGGCCAAGCACGCCGATGGATTTGCCCGTGACATCGCCGCCTAAAGCCTCAATGACTTTATCAGCCATCGCCTTTTTGCGGGCCGCATTGACCTCCACCACAGTGTCGACAATCCGCACCGGCGAGTTGTAATCATCAGCCGTTTTGGTCAAAGCCAGCGTGTCTTTCGGGAAGCAAGAGCCACCATAGCCCGGGCCAGCGTTTAAGAATTTCTTGCCAATCCGGCCATCCAAGCCAATGCCGCGCGACACTTCTTGCACATTCGCGCCCACCGCTTCGCAAAGGTCCGCGATTTCATTGATGAAGGTGATCTTTACGGCCAGGAAGGCATTGGCCGCATATTTGATCAGCTCAGAGGTCCGGCGTGCGGTAAACACGATCGGCGTCTCGTTCAAATAAAGCGGGCGATACAGCTCTTCCATGACGGCGCGGGCGCGCTCATCATCGGTTCCGACAACGACCCGGTCAGGGATCTTAAAGTCTTTAATGGCCGCGCCTTCGCGTAAAAATTCAGGGTTCGAGACGACGGCGAACTCAGCGTCAGGACGTTTCTTGCGGATAATCGCTTCGACTTCGTCGCCCGTGCCAACCGGAACTGTGGACTTGGTGACGACGACGGTGAAGCCATCCATCAGGTCGGCAATTTCTTCCGCCGCGCCATAGACATAAGATAGATCGGCATGGCCATCGCCGCGCCGAGAGGGTGTGCCGACAGCAATAAAGACCGCATCCGCCTGGGCAATCGCTTCTTTGGCTTCCGTGGTGAAAAACAGCCGCTCTTCTTTGACATTATTCTCAACCAATGTGTCGAGCCCGGGCTCATAGATTGGCATGATGTTTTGGTGCAGCCGATCAATCTTGCTGGCATCCTTATCGACACAGGTGACCACATGGCCGAAATCGGCAAAACAGGCGCCACTTACCAGGCCCACATAGCCTGTTCCAATCATCGCCACTCGCATCGGAAAACCTCTCTTATTGCGTCCCCAAAATCTGAGCGGGACTGGTGCAATCTTTGGCCCGTGGGGTCAAGTCTAACCCGTCAGGCAATTAAAGCTGAAACACCTTTTTGGGCTGAAACCGTCCCGCCCGCACTTCGCCGAGGGCAACAGCTTTGCCCTCACAAAAGGTCAAGGCCAGTCGATCCATCGCATCGCGGTCGGCCTCGGCGCGCCACTGTTCGACCAGGTGCGGCATCAGCGTAATCTCGCGCCCTTGTTTGATCGCCGCTGCGTCGCGCGCTTCGATTGCGAGCTTCGGCACATCCTCTAGCACCAGGTCCAAAGGCAGCAGCGTGTCGAACAAGCTCGCTTCGGCGTCGGCTTCGGCCAAGGCTTCAAGGGCCGGCAGCGTCACCGCGCAGGACTCGTCCATGGCGCCAACCCGAGTGCGCCGCAATTGGCTGACATGTCCCTCTGCACCTAATGCCTGCGCCAAGTCGCGGGCGAGCGCGCGAATGTAAAAGCCTTTGCCTGAGACGACGCGAAACCTGGCATGATCTGGATCTGGGATCGCGACCAATTCAGCCTCATAGACGGTCACTTGGCGCGATGCGATCTCAAATGTCTCGCCCTCGCGGGCAAGATCATAGGCGCGTTCGCCGCCGACTTTGATGGCCGAATATTTCGGTGGGATCTGCTCTATATCGCCGATGAAGCCCAGCACAGCCGATTCGATTTCGCTTTTGCTCGGACGGACATCAGAGCGCGCAATCACCTCGCCTTCCTTGTCCTGACTCGCGGTCGAGCTGCCCCATTCAATCGTGAAGACATATTCCTTATCGCAATCCATCGCCCATTGCGCTGTTTTGGTGGCCTCGCCAAAGGCGATGGGCAGGATGCCATCCGCGAGCGGGTCCAGCGTGCCGCCATGGCCCGCCTTTTGCGCATTGAACAAGCGCCGGAGCCGCCCGACGACTTGGGTCGAGGTCATATCGACCGGCTTATCGACGGCCAGCCAGCCATGCACAGGATCGCCTTTGCGTTTGCGCTGTTTGCCCATTTGGGCCTCCGTACTTTGCCGCTGCGGATCGGACGCAAGCGGGACGGTTATCCTTGAAATCCCGCAAATTCTGCGAGAGCACGCGGCTTTGCTTAGTCTTTGAACGCGCTGAAGACATCATCCGCAGACGGTTCGGGCCCGTCATTGGACGGCGCGACCGGCGCGGTCAGGTCAATCTCTTGCTCCACCGCGTCAGCCGGTGCCAGTCCTGGCCCCTCGTCTTTGGCGGCGCGTTCCGCGTCGATTTTCTTGCGGCGGCTTGAGGCTTTGAGGATCACCTCGTCCAACTCAATTTGCGAGCAAAGCCCGAGCGTAACCGGATCGACCGGCTTGATATTCTGGCTGTTCCAATGGGTCTTATCGCGCACATTGGTGATCGTTGCTTTGGTGGTTCCGATCAGCTTTGAGATTTGCGGATCGGTGACCTCAGGGTGATTGCGGATGAACCAAGCAATGGCGTCGGGTTTGTCACCGCGCCGCGCCACGGGCGTGTAACGTGCGCCTTTGCGCTTGGGCTGCGGGATATGGGCGATTTTAGACGGCGCGGTTTTCAGGCGATAATCTGGATCTTCCTCACCTTTTTGGATCTCTTCGCGGGTCAGCTCACCGCCCGAGATTGGATCAACGCCGCGCATGTTTTCCGCGACATCGCCATCGGCAATGCCTTTGACCTCAAGATGGTGCAGTCCGCAGAGCGCGGCAATCTGATCAAAGGACAGCGTTGTATTGTCGATCAACCAGACCGCGGTTGCCTTGGGCATCAAAATATCGGCCATGGAGGGCTCCTTAATATGTCCGCCAGAAATGCAGCCGCCCGAGACGGGGGTCTCGGGCGGTCAGGATTTCTGGGATGAAATCACCTAACGCCGCTCCTATAGCGGGCCCTCGGTAAGATTGGAAGCCTCGCTTTGCTGTCAGGCCGTGTCTTGCTGCCGAGACAGTAAGATTTTCCCGATATGGCCGCCTTTCGCCATATGCGCCTGCGCCGCCTCGGCCTGGTCGAACGGATAAATGGTGTCGATCACCGGTTTGATCGCGCCGGATAGAATGGCGGGCCAGAAATCCGCCAGCACGGCGTCGCGAATCCGCTTTTTATCGGCATTTGGACGCGCGCGTAGCGTCGTGCCGGTCAAGATCAGCCGCTTTAACATGAGCGGCATGAGATTAAGCGCCACTTGGCTGCCTTGCATGTACGCAATATTGACGATGCGCCCGCCCAGCTTGGCGACGGAGATATTCTTTTGAACATAATCGCCGCCGACCATGTCGAGGATGATATCAGCGCCGCCCTCAGCTTTGATCAGAGCCTCAAAGTCTTGCGCGCGATAATTGATCGCAAGATCAGCGCCGAGTTGTTCGGCAAAGCTACATTTTTCAGCGCTTCCGGCGGTGACCATAATCTTGCTCGCGCCAGCATGTTTGGCCATTTGGATTGCCATTGTGCCAATCCCGCTGGTGCCGCCATGAATGAGCAGCGCCTCGCCGGACTGAAATTGGCAGCGATCAAAGATATTCGCCCACACCGTCATCATCACTTCTGGCAAAGCGCCAGCCTCATCAAAGGACATCGTGTCTGGAATCTTGAACAGGGAGCCTTGGTCAATCGCAGCAAATTCAGCATAGCCGCCGCCCGCCATCAGCCCGCAGACCCGGTCACCTATGGCCCAATCGGTCACATCGGCGCCAATCGCAGTGATCTCGCCGGCGCATTCTAAGCCCATAACTTCCGACGCGCCGGGCGGCGGCGGATACATGCCGCGCCGTTGCACCAGATCCGCGCGGTTCAGTCCAGCGGTGATGACTTTAACAATCACATCATCCGGACCGCAGGCTGGGGGCTCCGTTTGACCCAGTTTTAGCGGCGCATCATCTTCAACGATGACCGCCCACATTGTATTGCCCATTTGACTCTCCCGTATTTTCTGTCTTCCTCACAACATAGGGCTGAGCCGTCCAAGGAGGAAAGGTGAATCTATGTTTGAAGACGAACCCATTCCAGAGAAGAAAGTGGACTTAGAGCTATTATCCGTTGAAGAACTGCGCGAACGAATCGAATCGCTTCGATCCGAAATCACGGCGTGCGAGGCGGAATTGAACCGAAAACAGTCTCACAAATCAGCAGCAGATGCGCTTTTTGGCGGCGGCGATTAAGGTCTTCTAAGGAAGCTAGGCGTTAAACCTAACGTAGAATGAATTAAGTTTGGACACTACAAGTCATATGGTCGAACAACCCAAAACCCCAACACCCCCTTTGAAAGACGTCTCGTTCACCGAAGGCAAAGTGTTCGAGAAAGTGTTTACCGATGGCATGGCCTTGGTCGAGGAAACCGCGTCTTACCTGGATGGGCCGGGGCGTGAGCTGTCCTTATCTTTGCCGCGCGAAGCGAGCCTGACCTATGCGGCTTGGAGCATGGAATTAACCACTCGATTGATGCAAGCGGCGAGCTGGCTGGTGATGCAAAAAGCCGTGCGCGACGGTGATATGCGCGCCCAGGACGCGATGCAGTCCAAATACCGCATCAGCCGGGAAGACCCACCGCTCGATGCCAGCGCGCAACGCGGACGGGGTCTGCCAAACGTGTTTCTCGATCTGGTCGAGCGCTCAGAGAACCTGTTTGAGCGGATTTGCCGTCTCGATGCGGCGATTTATGGCGATGGCGTGATTGAAAGCAGCAGCCCGGTCGGCGATCAGCTGGCGCAATTGCAAAAAGCGGCCGAAACCGGGGCTTTTGATCCCCTGCGCGTCTGGGGCAAAACGCGCTAACGGCGCAGCGAAACCCGCATCAAATTCATCGGCGTTTCTTTGCCGTCTTCATCGACGAAGGCGGGACGCACTTTTTGGCGGCTTTTGGCATGTTGGAAGGCGATTGGCGGCGCCGCGCCTTCGCTGACCCAGTCATCCCCCCATTGGGTCAGCCCCATGAGGATCGGGCGAAGCCCTTCGCCAGCATCGGTCAGGACATATTCTGGGCGGGCCCGTTTGCCATCCTCCTTATAGGGTTGCTTGGCCATCACCCCATGCGCCACCAATTTGCTCAACCGCCCCGACAGAACGGTGCGCGGAATGCTGAGTTCGCTCTGAAAATCGTCAAACCGGCGGACCCCGAACAAAGCCGACCTTAAGATCAGCAAGGACCAGCGATCACCGACAATCTCGATGGCTTTTGCCAAATGGCAAACATCAAGCGGGACAGGAGAGTTTTTCGCGCGCGGAACCATGCGCCCTTGGTTGGCTGAGTTCGCGCTCTGAATCCAGCAAAAATTGACTCCGGCGACCGAGGTCACGTTGCGCCTGGCGCTTGGCTCGGCTAGGGGAGGCGCCAGAGGACTTAAAACTACATTCTAATTCAGATAGGAGGCCGACATGGCTCGCAAAAAAATCGCTCTTATTGGTTCGGGCATGATCGGGGGAACTCTGGCGCACGTGGCCGCACGGGAAGAACTCGGCGATGTGGTCCTGTTTGATATTGCCGAAGGCTTGCCGCAAGGCAAAGCGCTGGATCTGGCAGAGTCGACCCCCGTCTATGGCAGCTCGGTCGATCTGAAAGGCGCAAATGACTATGCCGACATTGCTGGCGCCGATGTCTGCATCGTCACGGCCGGCGTCGCGCGCAAGCCCGGGATGAGCCGCGACGATTTGCTCGGGATCAATCTGAAAGTGATGAAAGCGGTTGGCGACGGCATCAAAGCCCATGCGCCGAACGCGTTTGTGATCTGTATCACCAACCCGCTCGATGCGATGGTCTGGGCGCTGCAGCAATTCTCGGGCCTGCCCACCGGTAAAGTGGTCGGCATGGCGGGTGTTCTGGATTCCAGCCGATTCGCCTATTTCTTGTCCGAAGCCACGGGCGTGTCTGTTGCTGATATTCACGCTTGGACGCTGGCCGGACATGGCGATTCCATGGTGCCAATGGTCCGCCACTCAACCGTTGGCGGCCTGCCGCTGACCGAATTGGTCAAGCAAGGCTGGATGAGCCAGGACAAACTCGACGCCATTGTCGATCGCACCCGTAAAGGCGGCGGCGAGATCGTCGCGCTGCTCAAAACCGGTTCGGCCTATTATGCCCCCGCTGAGTCCGCGATTGCGATGGCCAAATCGTACCTCAAAGACCAGAAGCGCGTGCTTCCGTCTGCGGCATGGTGTGACGGCCAATATGGCCTGAGCGGTCTATATGTCGGCGTTCCGACTTTGATTGGCGCGGCTGGCGCTGAGAAGATCATCGAATTTGATTTCAATGATGGCGAGCGCGAGATGTTCATGGCGTCTGTCAATGCCGTCAAAGGCCTGGTCGAGGATTGTAAAAAGCTCGAACCTGCTCTGGCTTAATGGCGATCGGGCCGACCCTTGAAACGGAGCGGCTGATCCTTCGGCCGCCCACACCGCAAGATTTCGAGCCATGGTGCGCCTTTCATGCGGATGCCGAGGTGATGACTTACCTTGGCGGGATCCAGGGCCCGGCCCTGACCTGGCGGTCGCTCTGTACGATGACCGGGGCCTGGACGATTGAGGGCTTTTCCATGTTCTCAATCATCGAAAAAGCCAGCGGCGCGTGGATTGGCCGGATGGGGGCGTGGCGACCCCATGGCTGGCCCGGCAATGAGGTCGGGTGGGGCCTTGCTCGGTCCGCCTGGGGCAAAGGCTTCGCCATGGAGGGCGCAACGGCCTGCATGGATTACGTGGTCAATCAGCTCGGCTGGACGGAGGTTATTCATACGATCCAGCCCGGAAATTCGGGCTCTGTGAAACTCGCTGAACGCCTAGGCAGCCGCTTTTTGCGCTCGGAGCCAGGCCATGCGCCGTTCGAGGACATGGTTTGGGATATTTATGGTCAAAGCGCCAGCGATTGGCAGGCCCGCGCCGATTGATCACGCGCCCTCATCACTCGCTCTCATCTCGGGCAATGATTTCACACGCGTTCACAGAGCCGTGAGTTGCCTATTCAGCCGGTTCAGGCCGCGCTAGACACCTGCCAAGACACTCGAACGGAGGACCGCGCAATGGTTCGATCACTTCTGGCAGCTTCTGCCCTCATCCTTTCCAGCGCCGCCGCGATGGCGGATGACCATGGCGAGGCCACGTCCAACATGATCTGCGTTGAAGCCGGCACACCTGCGCCCGAGTTCAGCGCTGTGACAGAAACAGGCGAGCGCGCCGATCTGGCCGCAATTTCGGGCGAGAATGGTGCCGTTCTCGTGTTTAGCCGCTCGCTCGACTGGTGCCCTTATTGTAAAGCCCAAGCCTTAGAGCTGGAAACCGTCACGGCTGAGCTCGCCGATGCTGGCTGGACGATGAATGTCATCACGTATGACAGCCCCGAATTGCTGGCCGAGTTTCGTCAGGACAGTCAGCTCTCTTATCGGCTATTGTCCGATACAGATTCGGCCATGATTGACGCGTTTGGTCTGCGCAATACCGAGATCAAAGCGGGCAGCCGCTTTGACGGTATTCCGCATCCAGCCATCGTCTATATCAAGTCTGATGGCGAGGTCGCCGGCGTTCAAAAAGAAGACGGCTATGTCGACCGTCCACCGACGGAAGGCATCCCGCAACTGGTGGCCTTAATCAATCAAGGGGCGCCTGCGGCCCCTTAATTATTCATATTTGGCATAAGTGTTTGCCAAGAACGCTACATTTCCAAATGCGGGCCGCGACGCCACATCATTTGCACTGCAAAAGATGGAGGCTTTCATGGCCCGCAATATTTTACACATAGATGCGTCCGCGCGCGCGACAGGATCGTTCAGCCGAACGCTTAGCCAGACCCTGGTGGACAAGCTTTCAGGCCCTGAAACACAGGTCGTCAAACGCGAGATCGGGCTCACTCCGCTGCCTATTCTGACGCAAGACTGGGTCAACGCGAATTTTACCCCAGACGAAAGCCGCACGCCTGACCAGGTTGAAGCGCTGTCTCTGTCCGACACTTTGATCGCTGAGTTGCAAGCGGCGGACACGCTCGTCCTTGGCGTGCCGATCTATAATTTCGGCGTGCCAGCGGCCTTTAAAGCGTGGATTGATCTCGTTGCCCGGGCGCGCAAGACATTCAAATATACCGATCAAGGACCGGTCGGCCTGTTGGAGGGGAAAAAGGCCTATTTGGTCATCACCTCAGGCGGCACTGAATCCGGCTCAGCGATCGATTTTGCGACGCCTTATGTGCGCCATGTGCTCGGCTTTCTCGGCATTCAAGATGTGTCCGTGATTGCTGCGGATCAGCTCATGGCCGCTGGCGATCGCAAGATCGAACAAGCCAAGCAGCAGATTGACGCCGTCGCCGCTTAAACGCCCGGGACGGCAGGTCTGCTGGAGACTGCTTGGCAGACCGCGCGCTAGACGCTGTTTCAAATCCGGTTAATCTCTTCCACAATCTTGGGAGAGTTTAACTATGTTGAAATGCGTGATTGCGGGGATATGTGCCGCAAGCCTGTCCGCCATCTCGGCCATCGCACAGACCCCGGCAGAGCTTGACGCTGAGATCGAAGCGACTGCGAAAGCCTTGATCGAGCGGGGGCTGCAAGATCAAGTCGGGCTGCAATTTGTCGAAGACCTTACCACTGAAATCGGACACCGTTTGGCCGGGTCTGAAGCCGAACAACGGGCGCGAGATTGGTCGGCCGCGGAACTGACGGCGCTCGGCTTTGACAGCGTGCGGATTGAAGGATTTGAGATCCCATTCTGGTCACGCAAGTCTGAGGCGGTTGCCGTTTTGACGCCAAGTCCACAAGAGATTGTTGCCACCGCGCTCGGCGGGTCTGCCGCGACACCGGTGGGCGGGGTGAGCGGGCCGCTGGTGCGCTTTGAGAGCCTTGCGGACCTGCAAGCCGCGCCGATTTCCAAAATCGATGGCAAGATTGTTTTCATCGATGAAAAGACGATCAAAACCATGGATGGCTCCGGCTATGGCATGGGCGTCCGTAAGCGCTATGCTTGCGCATCTGTGGCGATGGATAAGGGCGCGAACGCGTGTCTAGTGCGCTCGGTCGGGACGCAGCCGCATCGCATGCCGCATACAGGCATTATGGCCCGCGATGGCGCCGAAGGCGCAGGTCCGGTGGCCGCGATTTCTAGCCCAGATGCCGATCAACTGACCCGCCTCTTGGCGCGCGGACCGGTTAGCGTATCGGTGAATATCCAAACTGAGACCAAAACCAATGTGCCGTCCGGAAATGTCATTGCAGAGCTCACGGGCACTGATTTGAAAGACGAGATCGTCTTGATTGGCTGCCATTTGGACAGCTGGGACCTCAGCCCTGGCGCGTTAGATGATGCGGCTGGGTGCGGAATCGTAATTGGCGCGGCGAAACTCATCGAAGCGCTGCCCGAGCGCCCACGCCGGACCATCCGGGTCGTGCTCTATGGCGCGGAAGAGGTTGGCCTGTTTGGCGCCACGGCCTATGCCCGCGAGCACGGTGATGATCTCGATAAGCATATGCTCGCCTCCGAGAGTGATTTTGGCGCCGGTCCGATTTGGCGGTTTCAGACGCGATTTGGCGAGGCGGCGTTGCCGTATGCCCGCACGCTCCAAAACGTGCTGATGCCGCTCGGCGTGACCCCCGGGGATAATCGCGCGCGCGGCGGTCCTGATATTGGCATTTTGGCGCGCAGCGGCGTGCCGGTGGTGACACCCGGACAAAACGGCATGGACTATTTTGATTATCACCACACGCCAGACGACACGTTCGACAAAATCGATCCGGATGAGTTTCGCCAAAACGTGGCGGTCTATGCGGCGTTCACCTATATTGCTGCCGAGACCGGGTGGAACTTTCGCGCCGAAGATGACCCGGTGCAAACCGCAACCCAATGACGCCAGAAACAGCGCTCAGTGAGACCGTCGACGTCTTAGCCGCGCAGGCCGAGCGCTTTTCGGATACCCCGTCATCTGCGCCCTGGCTGGTGATCGCCTCGGTGCTCGCCGCGCAGCAGGCCGCGACCCTCGCTTTGCGCGCAGCCGGCGACAGCATTCCGGCCCAAGCTGGGGCAACCGAACTCTTATTGCGCGCGGCCTCAAAGGACCGCTTGCCGGTCCCTTTTACTCTACCGTTTGGGGCTCAGGCCCGGCAAAGCTTTGAAGGTTTGGTCGAGGCGCGAAATCAATTCATGCATCCGCGCGGGCAGATCTGGCAGATCAGCGACGCACCCTTATGGCGGGGTGTGAGGGTCGCCGCGCGCACTGTACGGCATTTGATTTTGACCCAGCCTGTGCTCGAAGATTTGGTCGCGCCAAACCAACAGAACCTCATCCGCTCAGACCTGCAGACCTTGGATCTGATCGCCGACTTTTATGATGATCCGCACGCCTAAAACCGCCGGCGCGAAGGGGGTGCAGCGCCGCTTGAGTCAGACTTTCAGGCAGGTTTGCAAAGACAATAGGCACTTATGGTTGAATTCGTTTCTTTTTCGAAATCAGGGTTAACGCTACGGAAAACTTATGGTTAAAGCCAATCTAGGTCTCTTAGCGGCGCAAAGCCAGTTAAAGCGGGAGGCAAAACTCGAGGGAAACGTTCGAGACTGCACATCGAAACGAGGTATGAAGGGGACAAATCATGCCGCAACTCTCAGACGTGCATTTAGCACGTCGATTATCGCTCGTGACGGGCCCGCCGCGCTCGGGCACAACGGCAATCGGAGAAATGCTCGGCCTGGCCGATGGGACGAGCGTTTTGCATGAGCCGATGAATCCAGAAGGTGGCGACGCGTCTGTTCAGCGGCCATTTCGCAAAGTCGGTCATGAGGGCTATGTTCGTGATCAGCTCTATGATCTGATGGAACGGATTTCCGCGCTGAAGCTGAAAATGCAAGACGGCATTTTCCCGGGTGATCCGCTGGTTAAGCGGATTTCTAAGAAAGTCGTTGGCGGTCGGTCCAATCACAGCCTTTGGCGCGCCCGGCTGAAGCCGAAAACCCGGCACATCTTATGGAAAGACCCGTTCGCGCTGTTTCTGGCTGAGGACATCGCGCGCTTAGATCAGGTCAATACGATTGTGACCTATCGCCCGCCCCACGCGATTGCCGCGAGCTTTAAGCGCCTGAAATGGAAGTTGAATTGTTACAAACACCAAGACGGTCTGCCGGAGCGCTACAAGCTCGGTGCGAGCTTTGGCGAGGACCATACCAGCAATAGTGCCAAGAGCGGCACCGCGTTCTGGTATCTCAGTTATGGCTATCTGTTGGACATGGCGAAGCAATATAAGAATATTCGGTTCATCAATATTGATCGCGTCATCGACGACCCTGTCGCGTCTTATCAAACCATGTTTGATTATCTTGGCCTGCCTTTTTCAGCCGACATTCAGAAGAAAGTGGAAAGCGAGTATGCGGTCTCGTCGACGCCAAAATCTGACACGCCGGATCATCACACGCACACCAAGAATCGCAATGTGCAGGCCGTAAACACCTATTGGAAAAGCGTGCTGGATGAAGAGGAAATCAGCTATATTGACGGCACTTGCTCGGAGCTGATGCGCAAAATTGAACAGTCGAAAGTCTTCCTGAACTGAGCGAGCCACCCGGTTCGCAGAGGCCTATGCCCAAACCAAAACCGCCCCGGCACAAGACAGGCCAGGGCGGTTTTTTTTAAGGTTGCAAAAAGCGCTTTTACTCCGCTTTCTCTTCTTCGGCTGCGGGCGCTTCGGCTGCGGCTTCTTCAGCAGGGGCTTCAGCTTCTGCGGCAGCGGCTTCTTTTGCGGCTTCTTTTTCGGCTTTCGCCGCCGCTTTGGCTTCTTTTTCAGCTTCCTTGCGGGCGGTTTCTTTTTCCGCCTTTTCTTCGATCCGCTCTTTGGCTTTCGCGCCTGGCTCGCCTTTTTGTGGGTTATTGCCAGCGGTCCAACCATAGATTGGCGCTTTTTCGCCTTCCAGAGTCATCTGGTTGAGGAAGCGGGCCACACGATCGGTTGGCTTTGCGCCTTTCTTGATCCAGGCGGCGGCTTTTACGCCATCAATCTGAACACGGTTTTCGCTGTCTTTGGGCAGACGCGGGT
>JBCBYJ010000250.1:0-2914 GCA_039815905.1 Pseudomonadota bacterium
CGCGCTCGCCCCGTTGCTCCGCCAGCGTCTCATCATTGAGTTCGCGCTGCTCGCGCAAGAGATCAGAGAGCTCTCGCATGGTTTCGGTCATTTCGCGTTCTTCTTGCGGTAAATCTTCGTCTTGTTCGCCTTCACCGGCCTCGCCCGGCATTCCAGGAAAGCCCTCACCGCCGCCTTGGCCCTGTTGGAATTCTAGGTTTTCCAACATATTGGTGATGTCCGCCAGCAATTGCCGCGCTTGATCCGAAGCGCCGGTCTCGGTCAGGTCTTCGAGCGCGTCCAACATGTCGGAGAAGCCTTGTCCGCCAAGTCCGGATGAGGGCGGGCCTTCAGCCCCGTCGCGATTGTCCGGCGCGGCCTCTAGGCCATTCGCTAAGGCTTCCGCCATTTTGGCGGCGATATAGCGCTGCGCCGCCTCTTTAAAGGCGTCCACAAGGCGCGCGATTTCCTCTTCACTGGCGCCATCGCGCAGCGCGTCCTCTAAGGCCTTCTTAGCCGCCATCAGAGCCGCATACGCGTCGGCGGCAGATCCATATTCAGCCCGCAAAGCCAGCGACCATAATAAAGGTTCCGTGGCTTTGGCTTCAGCCGTGCTGGTCGATGTCTCAATCGCATAGCGGGCCGTGGTCAGGCCTGAATAGACCAGCACATCTTTGAAATAGAGCGGCGCTTCATAGGTCACCGCTTCGAGCATAATGGCGCTGCGCTGCACGCCTGCGGGCGCTTGTGACAGGCGATCACTGGCGGTCAGAAAATAGCCGCCCGCGACCGTCGTATCTGGCAGATAATCCTCTGGCACCAAATACGGCGCATCCTCGCGCAGCACCGTCACGCGTATGTCTTGGATCGCTTTGGCAAGCGGTTGCAACAGCAGCTTTTCAGGCAGTTTAAACACGTGCGGTTCGCTGAGGCCGATTTGGACCGCGCCGTCGGTCGCAACCAAGCGCACTTCGACCCGCGCGCCGGCCCAGCGATTGCGCGTCAGATCCAATTTGCTCTGATCCTCATCTTCGCGTGGGGTTAGCCCGCCGAGTTCAATCGGCACCCGGTCCGGCAGTTGGAAACTGCCTTCAGGTCGGATCGCCAGTTCAAGCTTGGCGACGCCATAATCATCGCGAACTTTCCAACTGAACTCGGTGCGATCGCCTTCGCCGAGCACTGGAAGCTCGACAAATTCAGCCTCCGGCAGGGCATCCGGTGAGGTTAGCAGCGTCCAGGACTTGCGCTCGCCCCACCACCGCACTGAAATTTGGCTCGACACATCGATCTGAGTGACACTTTCATAGGCGCCATCGGGCGTTGGCTCAAACGCCCGCGTCACCCGGTTTTGGGGTGAAACAAGTCTCAATTTCGGGGTCGATGGGGCTTGCACCCGCAGCGTCATCATCGAGCCCTTTGGGACCCGCAATTCGGTCTGGTCTTCTTTCAAAAAGATCGGGGCGCGCCCGGTATGCTCCGGCGGCGTGATCCAAGCCTCGATGCGAATGGACTCAGCGCCCAGCAGACTGCCATAATCGGGATCAAGCGCGCTTGAGAGGCGCGAATAGGTGTTGCCCCAACTCAGCGCAAACAAACCAATCACCAAGGCGGGCAGAACAAAGCGCATCCGGAACGGGTCAATCTTCGCCCATATGTGCTCTAAATCAGGTAAGCTTAAGCGGCGGGCGGCGTCGGTCAGGCGCTCTTCGTGTGCCCGCCAAAGCGTCACGCCTTGCGGCTCTGGTTTGGCCGGACGATCGACCAAAGCGCTTAAGGGTCGTAAATCCGATTGCGCGTCGAGGGCGCGAATCGCGTCCGCCCGCTCTGGCCGGCGATAGCGCCGCCAACCCCGCCACGCGGCGATCCCCACGCCGACAAAAAAGATCAGCGTCGCCATCGCGCCAATCCGGGCTGGTGCGCGCTCAAAAATCCCAAGCAAGGCGGCGCTCACAAATACGCTAAGCAGCGCGATAAACGGCCACCAGGCCCGCCATAGCTCAAGGTCTCGCAGCCGCCGAAATGTGCGATTTATCAGGGCTTTCGTACCAGGGATGGCGTTTAAGTCAGCCAATCGGGTGTTTGCTCCAGTTCAATCATTTCCTCAAAGCTCGGTCGACGACGCACCAAAGCATATTGGTCATCATCTACCAAAACTTCCGCGACAAGCGGACGTGCATTGTACTGACTTGAGAGCACAGCGCCATAGGCGCCAGATGACATAAACGCAATTCGGGTGCCCGCCAGAACTTCCGGCATCTGGCGTTGTGCGGCGAATTTATCCGTCGATTCGCAGATCGGACCGACAATATCATAGACGGTCTCTGGCGCTTCAGCGCTCGGCTCGTGGACCGGTAAGATGTCATGATGCGCTTGATAGAGCGCCGGACGCATCAGGTCATTCATCCCTGCATCAATGATCAGAAAAGTCCGGTCCGGGGCCGGCTTATGGTACAGAACCTCACTCACCATGACGCCCGCATTGCCCGCGATCACGCGGCCTGGCTCGAGGATGACTTGCAGGCCCAGGCCCTCGGTGACTTCGCGGATCATTTGCGCATAATCCGCGGGCGTCGCCGGACGATCCCCTTCTTGATAGGGAATGCCGAGCCCGCCACCGAGATCGATGCGCTGCAAATCGTGACCGTTCTCACGCAGAAATTTGACCAGGCCGATCGTCTTCTCAAAAGCCGCCCGCATCGGTGCCAATTCCCCGATTTGCGAGCCGATATGCACATCGACGCCGACCGCTTCAACGCCCGGAAGCGCTTTGATTTGATGATACAATTCCGGCGCGTCGGCCCAAGGCACACCGAATTTGTCGCTGGCTTTTCCGGTCGAAATATTCGGATGCCCCCCGGCCGCAACATCGGGGTTCACCCGCACCGCGACAGGGGCGGTTTTCGACATGCCCATCGCGACTTCAGACAAGGCGATC
>JBCBYJ010000251.1:0-2630 GCA_039815905.1 Pseudomonadota bacterium
GTCTCGTGCTCAGACGATACGGAGCTGCAGCGCGTGCGTGAAAAATGGTGTCGGGGAAAACTCGCTTTAGCGCACACCAATGATGAGCTCGACGCAGCCATCGGATCGGTCTGCGACACGCTCGCTCCGGAGGGGGGGAACAAGTCCCGCGTGACCTTCTATTATTTGCTCGCCGAACATTTCGGCAAGCTCGACATGTTGGCAGGCTAAGCCACAACTGCGAACCCAATTCGAAGCCCGGCTCTTGGCCGGGCTTCTTTTATGCCCATATCGGGACCTCACAGACCCAAAAGATCTCGAATGCACCGCCTGTTTGCCGCCCTGCCCATCCCGCCTCTGATCGCCGATCGCCTCGAGCCACTCTCTGTCGAGATGCTTGGCGCGCGCTGGCGCAAGCGGGAGCATTATCACATCACGCTCTGTTACTATGGCGAGGTAGACGGTGAGGTCGCCCATGCCATTTCCGATGCGCTCGAAACCGTGCGGGCCAGCAGCTTAGACTTAGAGCTGTCTGGCGTCGGTTGGTTCGGGCGCCGCGAACCGCGGGCACTTTATGCCCGGATTGCTGACAATGAGGCGTTAAGTGCGCTCGCCAGCGCGTGCCGCAAAACCGCGCGGGCGCTTGGCCTCAAACTCAGCCAAGATCCGTTTAAGCCGCACATCACGCTGGCCTATTGCAATCAAACCCCGCTCGAAGCCGCCCGCGCTTGGAGCGAGGATTTCCAGATTCTGAATAGCGATCCCTTTTTGGTCGATCGGTTTCACCTTTATGAAAGCTTCACGGGACATCGCCGCCAGAGCCAGTATGTCCCACAAGCAGATTATTTCCTGGTCTAAGCTCCTGACTCCATCTGGCAGCAGGCTCAGTTGACGATACCCCTAAAGCGCGAAAAAAGACTGTATGGCTCACCCAAAATCAAAATCTGTGGCGGCCCCCGCTCTGCTTCGCCGCTACACATCCGTTCGCCGTCAATCTGAAGCGCTCGCAGACACGCTCAGCGATGCGGACGCGACAGCGCAGTCTATGCCAGACGCCAGTCCGACCAAATGGCACTTGGCGCATACGAGTTGGTTCTTTGAAGCGTTTATGCTGGTCCCGGTCTTCGGCGAAAGCGTGCGCTTTCACGACCAGTTCAGTTTCCTGTTCAACTCCTATTATGACGCCATCGGGGATCGCCATGCGCGCCCAATGCGAGGGCTCTTGACGCGACCGTCTTTGGACGAGGTCATCGCCTATCGCCGCCATGTCGATTTACATATGACAAAGCTGATCAGCGACCGTCCAGACGCCTGCGGCTTGTTAGATCTAGGCCTGGCGCATGAGCAGCAGCACCAAGAGCTTTTGCTGACTGATATCCTGCACCTGTTTGCGCAAAACCCATTGCGCCCGGCTTTAAAGCCGGACGTCAATCTGCAAACGGCCAATTTGGAGGCGGCAGACTTAAGCTGGACCAAGCTGCAAGGTGGCCGCGTCTCGACCGGTGCGGAGCCGGACGGGTTCGTCTTTGATTGTGAGACACCAAGACACGAAACCATCCTGCGCCCGTTCGAGATCGCCCGTCGCGCCGTGACCAATCGCGACTGGCTGGAATTCATCCAAGCCGGGGGTTATCGCGAGCCGAAATTCTGGCTCTCTGACGGCTTCGCCGCCGCCGCCGACCAAGGCTGGGAGGCCCCACTTTATTGGCAGCGCAACGCCGATTCCTGGCAAACCATGACCCTGTCCGGCCCGCAACGGGTCTATCTCGAAGCGCCGGTCTGTCATATCAGCTTCTACGAAGCAGATGCCTACGCGACCTGGGCCGGCGCGCGATTGCCGACAGAACAAGAGTGGGAAGTCGCGGCGCGCGATCACGATCCGGTCGGCACCTTTGCCGGCACGGGCTATTATCAACCGCAAGTCCAGACCGATGCCCGTCAGGCTTACTTTTTCGGTGATGTCTGGGAATGGACCTCCAGCCCGTTCACGCCATATCCGGGCTTTGCCGCCGCCACGGGGGCTGTGGGCGAGTATAATGGCAAGTTTATGAGCGGTCAGATGGTCCTGCGCGGTGGGTCTTGCGCGACGCCAGATTCGCATATTCGGGCAACTTATCGAAATTTCTTCCACCCTGATAAGCGCTGGCAATTCTCCGGCTTAAGGCTGGCCAGAGATATTTAAGACGAGCGACATTTAAGCAGCGCGACCTTTAAAAAAGACGCATAAAAAGAAAGAGCTTTAGCAATGGACGATCTCTATGACGCCCCGGCACCAGACTCGGGCGCAACCTTTTTGCGCGACGTGCTGGCGGGTTTAACCGCGTCTCCGAAAAGCCTGCCCTGTCAGTATTTTTATGACGAAACCGGTTCGCAACTCTTTGAGCAGATTACCGCGCTGCCGGAATATTACCCGACCCGCACGGAAACTGAGATCTTGCACGCGCACGCAGCACAAATCGCTGAGGCTTTGGGTGATGAGGTCCTTTTGGTCGAATATGGCGCCGGCGCCTCGACCAAGACCCGCATCTTGTTGGAGGCTTTAAACACGCTCTCAGGCTATGTGCCGATTGATGTATCGGAAGCCTTCTTGCTGCAAACCGCCGACCAGGTTCGCCGCGATTATCCCGGACTGTACGTCGCGCCCATTGTCG
>JBCBYJ010000251.1:2640-2912 GCA_039815905.1 Pseudomonadota bacterium
CATTGTCGGCGATTTCATGATCCGGCTGGGCCTTCCAGAGGGCGCGACCGGACAGCCCGTCGGCTTCTTTCCCGGCTCCACGATTGGTAATCTGAGTGACACGGAGATCACAGACTTCATGTCCGCGGCAAGAGACTTGCTGGGCGCTGACAGCCAATTCTTGCTCGGCGTCGATCTGCGCAAAGACCCGTCTATATTGGTGCCAGCCTATGATGATGCAGCCGGTGTCACCGCCGCGTTCAACTTAAACCTGTTGACGCGGATCAATCGAG
>JBCBYJ010000252.1:0-2899 GCA_039815905.1 Pseudomonadota bacterium
CATCCGCCAATGAGAGGATGCGAGCAATGACCTTGCGTTGCTCAGTCATGCGCAGGCCTTTTTCGGCACAGAGTTTTTCCAAACGGTCCATAACCGGTCCTCTACCGCTTTAACTTGTGGGCTGTCCACCCACTTGCTTGGACATTAAGATGGCGTCGACGCGTTGGCCTTCAAGGCGTTTATAATATTGCGGTCGGCGGCCATCGCTCTGAAATCCAAGCTCGTGATAAAATGCGCGCGCGCCGGGATTGTCTGCGGCGACGTCGAGCCACCAGGATTTGATCGTCTGGGACGCAGGCTCTGCGGCCGCATGAGCCAATATTTGACGGCCAAGGCCTTGGCGCCGGGCCACTGGGTCTGTCGCCATGGTGAGGATCTCGGCCTGATCCGCCACACATTGCAAAACCAGTAAGCCCAGGCAGGCGCCGTCTTGATAAGACGCATAGGCCCGTGTGGACTCCAGCGCGAGCAGCGCTTCGAAATCAGCTCGAGTCCAAGCCTCATGCGGGGGGAATGCTTTTTGGTGGAGCGCCGCCAAGGTTGCGGCTTCAGCCATGGTCGCGCGCTGGGTTAGGCCGCGCTGGGTCATGCCGCGCTCTGGCCGGGTCATGGCCGCGCCTTCGCTTTCGGCAGGGCCGCATCGGGCGCCCGGGCATAGACCGGACGCGCGGGATGTAGCTCAGGATCAAATTCAGCGGCTAAGGCTGCAGCGCGCGCGGCGCTTGGTGCGGCGGCGCGGATCGGTTGATCGCGAATGTGCGGCGCTAAGGCTGTTTCGTCGCCATAAAGCATGTGCGGATGACTGATCAGGCGCGCTTGCAACTGATCCAGCGACAGTTCCAGCGGCGCATCCGTGGCTGTGCCTGAGCGAAAACTTTGGGTCCAGAAGGTCAGGTCCGGTGGGCGTTTTTGCGCTGGTAGCGCGACTAGGGCCGAGCCTTGTTGGCCCTCTGGTAGGCTGGCCTCCAAGCTCGTCACGCCGATGGCCGGGCGGCCTGTGGCGAGCGCCAGCCCGCGCGCAAACGCGACGCCGACACGAATACCTGTAAAGCTGCCCGGGCCTGTAATTACGGCGAACCGATCAACCTGATCGAGCCTTATGTCAGCCTTCGCCAGCACGCTTGTGACCAGCCCTGGCAAGCGGGCGTCTTGGCCGCGTATCATCTCCTCACGCCGCTGAGTGAGCCCCGCGTCCGGGCCAAGAACCGCCAGTTCGCAAGCCGGTCCTGCTGTGTGAATGCCAAGAATGATCATTGCGCGAGGCTTACAGGATCATGCACGCATCTTCAAAGCTCAAGCGCGGGCTGCGATCAAAGAGGGTTGAGGCATCGCCATGGCCAATGCTGCAAATCCAATTGGACCGCCAATGCTGGGTCCGCTCATCGTTAAGGAAGAAGTCCGCATCCACGCCAGCGTTATTGAAGCCCGACATGGGCCCACAATCGAGCCCCAGGGCGCGCGCCGCAAGCATCAGATACGCCCCTTGCAAAGTGCCATTGCGAAACGCGGTGAGGTGGCGGTTTTCTGTATCAGAGAACCAGTCTTTGGCGCCGGGATTGTGCGGAAACAGCTCTGGGATTCTCTCATGGAATTCTAAATCATGGGCGATGATGACGACCCAGGGGGCGCTCATCGTCTTTTCGACATTGCCCTCCATTAAATGCGGGGACAATCGGGCCTTGGCTTCGCTCGACTGCAGGAACACAAAGCGTGCCGGCGAGCAATTGGCGCTCGTCGCGCCCATTTTGGTCAGGTCATATGTGGCCCGAATCAGGGTTTCTGGAATGCTGTCCGCGGTCCAGCCATTATAAGAGCGCCCTTGGCGCCAAATCTGGTCGAGGGCAAAATCATTTACCGGCGGTTTTGTCATATCAAGCTCCAGCCACAATCACGTTAGCGACACTTAGACTGGAAAACAAAGACTCTGAAAGCCTCAGATCGCGGCTTTTGGAGGTTTATTATTGATTGATCTGAACCGACCAGTGCACGTCCATCTTTGCGACTTCGCGCTCTTTGGCATCTAAGAGCGTGACGTGGACGGTATATTTGACCCGGCCCTCTTGGCTGAACTCTGCAAGAATGTCTTGGCCGGAGCGCTGCAATTTTCCAAACGCGCGTATGACCCCGCGCGCGCCGCGCAAATACTCAATATTCGCTGAAGAAATGGCCGCTTTGACCATCAGGATCTTATCGGCAAAAAGCGAGACAGAGGCTGCCCCAGATGCGGCTTCTGCGAGGGTGAACAAGGCCCCAGCATGCTGCGTGCCCATATGGTTTTTGGTCTCCTGCGAGTCTGGCAATTGCGCCGACCCATGACCCTCGGCAATTTCTAAGAGCTCAATGCCGCTATGTTTGGCATAGGGGACATTCTCCTCAAAGAAGGTCTTCATCATCGCATACATTTCGGCTTTTTCATCGATCACAGAGCGGGTCCAATTCAGTTAAAAATTCAACTAGATATAGAGTTTTTCTTTCTGCAATCTGTTTGACAAGAAATGAATGGCGTTGAAAAAAATTTCGCTGATTCAGATAGGAATCGCGCCAGTGTGCTCGTTCTGGCAGCGCTCCGCGAAACCGTGGGAGATCGCGACCGCCGATAAAATCTGTTTTCATTGCATCCGGCATTCGGTGCAAATGCAGGTCTGTCATAAAGGATTGCGAAACCTTGATTGAGGGTTTCTAAAAATCGGGTGCTCAGATTAACCAGAGGCAGGACCAGTTTTTCAAGACATCTGTGATTATGTCTGAGCATGCGCATTTCCGCCTCGTCCGTCTTCAAAAGTATTGTGCACGGGACGCTGCCCCTCCCAGAGGGTCGGCTGCGGCAACTTGTTTTACGTGAATTGTTCGATCAACTCGCTGCCGTGATCAAAGCCAACGGCTTCATCACGGCAGCGAG
>JBCBYJ010000253.1:0-2878 GCA_039815905.1 Pseudomonadota bacterium
TGCAACGATCGCCGAAGCGCGCGGAATGTTCGTGTCGCGAGACAGATAAGCGCCATAAGTGATCATCAAACAGGAGCCGACGCCAATCGAGAAGAAGGCTTGGCCAACCGCCGCTAGGAACGTGCCGAAGGTGACTTTGCTAAAGTCGGGCTGCAGCAAAAAGGCGGTGGCCCGGGCCGCATCGCCATTGACCAAAGCAAACGCCACAATGCCGAGTAAGAGCAAGAAAAAAAGCGGCATCAAAATCGTCGCCGCCCGTTCAATCCCGCCTTTGACGCCGCGCGCAACGATAAACACATTGACCGCAATGAACCCGCCGAGACAGGTTAAGATCAATCCGCGATTGTCGACCGTTTCAGTGAAATTGGCGCCGGAACTTTCCGCCGTAAACCCGTTAAAGGCCCCACTAAAAGCCTGCGGGATGAAGGCAATCACCCAAGCGGAAATGACGACATAGAATGTCAGAATGAAGAAGGCGGCAAGCGAGCCAATCCAAGCCACTGCGCCCCAATTGGCACTTTTACTTTCGGCCCGTGCCAAAGAGTGAATCCCTTCGACCGCTGACATGCCAGACTTTCGCCCCATGCCATATTCCGCCATCAGAACCGGCAATCCAAACAGGATCACACAGACCAAATAGATGACGATAAACGCGCCGCCGCCATTCTCACCGGCGGTAAACGGGAATCGCCAAAAATTGCCCAATCCGACGGACGATCCGACCGCCGCCATGATGAATCCAAAACGCGAGCCCCACGTATCTGTCTTACGACCGATCGCTGCCATGAATCTCTCCTCCCAAGGCATTATCTTGGCGCGACCCTAGCCGTCAGCTGGCAAAAATCAACGCAACCACTGGGTTTTAGGGGAAGAATCTCTCGCCGCCAGTCAGCACGCGCCTAAGCGCTCGAATGCAGGGGATCATGACGTCCCAAATGCGCCGCGCAGACCAAACCAAAACAGCCCGCCGTGGTGATCATAACCGTGCCGCCATATGATAGCAGCGGCAAAGGCACGCCAACCACGGGCACCAGGCCTAAGACCATGGCGACATTGAACAGGATGTAGAACGTCACCGTCCCGACCGCGCCGGCCGCCGCAAACCTGGCAAACAGGCTCGCCGCCCGCAGCGCAATCGCGAGACTGAGTCCAAGGATCAGCATCCACAAGATCAACACCCCGCTGGTGACGAAAAAGCCAAACTCTTCAGCCAGGACCGTGAGAATGAAGTCGGTATGCTGTTCGGGAATATAGTCGAGCTGCGACTGCGTGCCTTCCATATAGCCTTTGCCGGTCAACCCGCCGGACCCAATGGCGATTTTCGCTTGTTCGATTTGGTAGCCATCATCCATGACATTGACCGACTGACCGGTCAGCTGCGCCACATAGGTGTCGACCCGCTCGCGTTGATAATCTTGCAGGACAAAGAAATAGAGCGCCGGAACGCTGGCAATCGCGGCCACGCTGATCGCCAAAATCACGCGCCACCAAAGGCCCGCCAGAAAGATCAAAATCCCACCCGACGCAAACAGAGCCAGCGTCGTGCCAAAGTCTGGTTGTCGGAAAATCAGCGCCGCCGGTAAGAGGATCAGCCCCAAGGCGGGCAAATGGATCAAAAATCCGCCCGAAAAATCATTCCAGCGCTTATGATAATAAGCCGCAAGCGCCAGAGTCAGCGTCACTTTCATAAATTCAGAGGGCTGCACCGCGATCGGCCCAATCTGCAGCCACCGCTGCGCGCCGCCGCCTGTGGTGCCGAAAAACTCGACCGCGACGAGCAGAATAAGCGTCGCCAAATAACTCGGCCATGCGGCCCAGAACCACCAGCGGATCGGCACCAAGCCAACCATCACGAGAACCACGAAGGCGACCCCGAACCGGTTCGCATGGCGCATCGGCAAGCCCGCTTCTTCCGGATTGGTGAAGGTCGCAGAATGCAGAATCGCCACCCCGATCATCGCCATGGCGCAGATCATCAAGATCAGGCCCCAGGGCAGAGACCCAACTTGCGTCGAAAGCGAGCGACGCGAAAAATCGAGAGAACTGGCGCGCAGCGTGGCCATGGCTTACGGCCCTCCACTGCCTGCGCCACTGCCGCCGCCAACCGATGCTGTGCGCGTATAAGTTGGCGTGCGGCGCGCATCAATTCGCAGCGCTTCGGCGAGAATATCGCGGGCCACCGGCGCTGCAGCTTTTGAGCCCCCCTCGCCATGCTCCACAATCACAGAAATCGCATATTTCGGGTCATCATGGGGCGCATAAGCGACAAACAAAGCGTGATCGCGCAAGCGCCGCGCAATATTTTCGCCTTTGAGTATGCCAGACGCGCGTTCCGCTGCAGAGATGCGGCGCACTTGCGAGGTGCCGGTCTTGCCTGCGAGCCGCGGCCCACCGAGTCCCAGATCTCCCGAGCGCAAAGCTGTGCCGCCAGCTTCAGAGGTGACCCCGAACATTGCCGCTTTCATGCGCTGCATAATCGCTTCATCCAAAGGCGCATCGAGGGGAATATCAGCGTCTGGGCGCGGCCCTTCGCCAATAATGCGCGGGGTAATCACCCGGCCTTCCGCGGCAATCCGCGCCGTCATCAACGCCAATTGCAGCGGCGAGGTCGAGACTTGACCTTGGCCAATGCCAATATTGAGCGTTTCGCCTTCATACCAAGGCTCACCTTTAACGGAGCGCTTCCAAGCATCGTCCGGCACAACACCGCTGCGCCCACCGGTCAGCCCCAGCTCCCAGCGCTGGCCAAAGCCAAACCGCTTTGCTGTTTCAGCCAGGCGCTCGATACCGACTCGTCTCGCCACCTCATAGAAATAAACATCGCAGGAGCCCTTGATTGCGGTATGCATATTGACTGAGCCGTGACCACGTTTCTTCC
>JBCBYJ010000254.1:0-2872 GCA_039815905.1 Pseudomonadota bacterium
GCCTGAATTCACGATGCGTGAGCTGCTAGAAGCTGGCGTTCACTTTGGTCACCAAACCCACCGCTGGAACCCGAAGATGAAGCAATTCATCTATGGCGCCCGTTCTGGCAGCTCACGCATCGTGAATTCAGGCAAAGCCATCTTAGTTTTCCTTGTCCGGTTGACCGGCACGATCCCTATCGATCCTCACTTGAGAACCGACACCGGAAGGACCACGCATCGGGGGTTATTGCGCGCGTCTATACAGGAAATCACGTCCGGCGCAACCGCCGATCTCAGGGCGCCGCGGGCTTAAGCGGCTTGATGATCCACCCGCGCCACGCCCGGCGCCGTTTTCAAGGCGCGCAAAGCCTCAATCCCCGTCGGATAGGTGTCCGGCAGGCGTAACGTCACCAAGCGGCCATCTTCGATCGGCATTTGGACAAAAATCTCGCCGCGATCTTGGCCTGAGGCAGCCTTTAAGCGCGCCGCAATCGCTGCCAGGCCCGCGACATCCGCGCCCTTTTCGAGCTTTACCGATAGCGCCGGGGCCTTTTTGGCGATCCGCGCCTGTTCGATCGGCTGCACCCGACGGGCCGAGAGGCGAATCTCTTCATCGCGGCGGCGCACTTCGGTTAAAATCACCACAGCCGAGCCCGGCTCAAGCGCTTCGCGGACCTCTGATAGCAGTTCCGGCATCACCATCAGCTCAACCTCGCCCGTTGGGTCAGAGAGCGTCAGAAAGGCGAATTTGCCGCCATTGCGGGCCGGCTTTTCGACCCGGCGGCGGACCACGCCAATCAGCTCAATCGGTTTGCCGTCTATGGCGCTGTCAGCAATATTCATCGCATAGGTGATGCGCCCATCTTCGAGACTGTCGAGAATATCGTCGAGCGGGTGGCCCGAGAAATAAAAGCCAATCGCGGCAAACTCTTGGTCGAGCTTTTCTTGCATATTCCACGTCGCCGCTCTCGGCAGATCGGCGCGCATCGCCGGCTCCGCCTCGCCAAACAGGCCGCCCTGCCCGCCGGCCCGGTCTTCTGCCGACGCGGCGCAGGCCGAGGCGAGCATCGGTGCAGATTTCAGCGCCCGCGCCCGGTTCGGCTCGAGCGTGTCAAAGGCCCCGGCTTTGGACAATTGTTCAAAACACTTCTTATTGATGTCTTTCGGATCGACCCGCTCAGCGAGATCGTGCAGGCTTTTGAAGGGACCGGACGCCGTGCGCTCCAAGACCAAATGTTTCATCGCCTCTGGCCCAACGCCTTTCAGCGCGCCGAGCGCATAGAGGATAGACCCGCCATCGACATCGAAATCCGCGGTGGAGACATTCACATTTGGCGCAATCACCGGAATTTTCAGCCGCCGCGCCTCTTGAAAGAAGGCGGCAAGCTTATCGGTATTATGCAAATCCAAGCTCATCGAAGCGGCCAAAAACGCGACCGGGAAATGGCGCTTCAAATAGGCGGTATGATAACCGATCAATGCATAAGCCGCCGCGTGCGACTTGTTAAAGCCATAGCCCGCAAACTTTTCCATCGTGTCGAAAATATCATTGGCGAGCGGCGCTTCGATGCCTTTCAGCTCATGCGCGCCTTTCAAGAAGCGCTGGCGCTGCGCGACCATTTCTTCAAGTTTCTTCTTGCCCATCGCGCGGCGCAGCAGGTCCGCCTCGCCCAGCGAATAGCCCGCAATCTCTTGCGCCATCCGCATCACCTGTTCTTGATAGACCGGCACGCCATACGTGGCTTGCAAGATCGGCTCGAGGTCCGGGTGCTGATACTTGATCGTGTTGGGGTCTTCCTTCCCAGAGACATAGACTGGAATATTGTCCATCGGTCCCGGACGATAGAGCGAGATGATCGCGATCACGTCTTCAAGATTGCCGGGCCGCACTTTGCGCAGCGTATCGCGCATGCCTTGGCCTTCGAGCTGGAACACGCCCAGCGTTTCGCCAGAGGCCATCAATTTATATGTGTCCTCATCATCCAGGCTGAACCATTCAGAGCCGACATCTTTGCCATCGCGGCGAATGAATTTGAGCGCCCGGTCAATGACGGTCAGGGTTTTCAATCCGAGAAAATCAAACTTGACCAGCCCAGCGGATTCCGCCCATTTCATGTTGAATTGCGTCGCCGGAAGATCCGCGCGCGGGTCATTGTAAAGCGGCACCAACTCCGTCAACGGCCGGTCGCCAATCACCACGCCTGCCGCATGCGTGCCAGCATTGCGATACATCCCTTCCAGCGCCAGCGCCGTGTCGAGCAATTCCCCAACCCGAGGATCGCGACTCACTTCTTCGTCAAATTTCGGCTCATCATCGATCGCTTCAGACAGTTTTGGGGGCTTGGCCGGATTGAACGGAATGAGCTTGGCCAACCGGTCGACTTGGCCGTACGGCATTTGCATGACCCGGCCGACATCGCGCACCACAGCTTTGGCCTGCAAAGTGCCGAATGTGATGATCATAGCGACCGATTCTGCGCCATATTTGTCGCGCACATAACGGATCACTTCGCCTCGGCGTTCTTGGCAGAAATCGATATCGAAGTCGGGCATCGACACCCGTTCCGGGTTCAGGAAGCGCTCAAACAGCAGATCAAAGCGCAACGGGTCCAAATCGGTAATGGTCAGCACCCAAGCCACCAAAGATCCGGCGCCTGAGCCCCGCCCTGGCCCGACTGGAATATTTTGATCCTTCGCCCATTTGATAAAATCGGCAACGATCAAGAAATAGCCCGGAAAGCCCATCCGCTCGATAATGCCGAGCTCATAATCCAGGCGTTCAAAATAAGTGTCGCGATCGGCATAGAGTTTCGGCGCCGCCGCGAGCCGGTCTTCTAAGCCCTGTTTGGCTTGCAGCTTCAATTCCTCAATCTCAGAGCGTGACCCGTCG
>JBCBYJ010000255.1:0-2872 GCA_039815905.1 Pseudomonadota bacterium
TTATGGGGCGCCAGATATCTGCGTGGACGAACCCGGCACGCCTCTCTGCCGCCGCATCGCTGCGCCGAGCGACGGCTGACCGAGGCCTCACTTCACCGCAAAGATCCGATGGATGACGCCGCCATCCCCGGTTCGCGATTTTGACACGCAGAGCGTATGGTTCAGCCAAGCATAGTCTGCATGGGCGGTCTCAAACCTTGGCGCGGTGCGGAAATAGTATCGATCCGCGCCAGCCGGATCATCCGGCTTTGCAAAATCCATCGCATAGGCCTGATCTTCGGGGCGATACATCATGATGCCATGCCAATGTGCATAGAGAATGGCTTGATCCTCTGTCTCCAAGCAGAATCGCACATCCAGAGCGCCCGATCCGTCCGACCGAAGGCGAGCCCAGTCTGCGCCCGTATTGGGCATGACCCGTCCGCGTATGTTCGGTCCCTCAAAGGTCCCGCCCAGGACATTGACGATCATCCGTGTGCCTTCGGGGGTCGGGCCGACCATAATTGGCGCATCGAGTTGGACGCGCGCCTCAAACAGAAATTCCAAGTCTAATTCAGACATTTTAGTCCTCGCTGTCTAAGTCTTCCGAAACCGCGATGGCGGCCGCCCATAGGTTTTCACGAAGGCGGCGCGCATGCGTCTGGGGCTGGCAAAACCCGCTTGTGACGCGACCTGGTCGAGTGAGAGCATCTGATCGTCGAGCAAGCGGCGCGCACGTTGGACCCGCAAGGTGCGCGCGACCTCGCTCGGGCTGGCGTGAAGATGCTCGCCAAAGAGCCGCGTTAGATGGCGGTGGCCAATGCCGAGCCGCGCTGCCAATTGCGATACGGTGCCGGTATCAAGCGCGCCCTGTTCGATGAGTTTCAATCCGCGCTCAACTGTGGTCTTGGTGCCATTCCAAGCCGGGCAAAATGGCGCCGTCTCGGGTCGGCAGCGCAAGCACGGCCGAAAGCCAGCGCACTCAGCAGCGGCGGCGCTCGGATAGAAGCTGACATTTTTGCGCAGCGGTAAACGGGCTTTGCAAACGGGACGGCAATACACGCCGGTCGTCTTCACGCCGACAAAGACGATGCCATCATAGTGAGGGTCGCGCGCCAGCATTCCGGCATAGATGGTTTCGGCATTTAAGTCGGTGAATTGCATGGGCTTTGGCTAATGCCATCTTTCAAAGGGCACCAGGCTGATGGCAAAGACCATGTCCGTTTTCGACCGGTCTCTTTAAGCCTCAAACGCTTGATCGACCACGTCTTCGAGCCCGAGACTGCGCAGCAAAACGCTGCCCTCGATTTGCACCAGAAGTTTTGCCGCATCGCGTTGTCGTTGGGCGTCATCCGAGGCTGCGATTTGGGCGGCGCCCCAGCTTAGGAACCCGCGCCCGATCCGTTCGCCGCAATCTTTGTATAATCGGTCCCCACCTGCGGCGAGCGCAGCGATTTCCAACCAGAGCCGCAAATAGGGCCAAAACAGATCGGATTTCATCGCATCAACCAGCATCGGCGTCAGCCTCTCCAGCGGCAGCGGCTCTGGTGCGGCAGACTGGTCCAGGATCAGTATAATCCGCTCTGTAATGTGATCCAGCACCGCTTCGATCAGCGCGTCTTTGTCTTTGAAATAATAGAGCAGCATCCGATCGCTGGTGCCGGCGGCTTTGGCGAGGGGGCGCAAGCTTGCGTGCAGCAGGCCATGGCTCAAAACATGGTCCGCCAGGGTCTCAATCAGTGCCGTTCTTTTGTCGCTGGCCCCGGCCATGGTCCCTCAATCCTTAGCGGCGACGCCCGCCGAGAATGCCGCGTAGCACATAGTCTGTGACTTTGCGCGCGATTGTCCGCGTCGCTGTGTTGACGGCGCGTTCAGTGGTCGTCATTCGCGTGCTGCGGCGGGTTGTGGTCTTTTTCTTTTTTTCGCGCGCTTTTTTCTTTTCGAGCGCCTCTGCCGCTTCGGCTTCTTCTTTGGCGAGTTTTTCTGCCGCGGCGGCGGCCTCTTCTTCGCGCTTTAGCAGGATTTCATACGCCGACTCGCGGTCAATCGCTTCATCATATAAGCCGAGCACCGGGCTGTTTTCCATTTCGGCTTTACGCTCCGCTTCGGTGGCGGGGCCGAGGCGGGAGCTTGGCGGACGGATCAAGGTCCGCTGCACGATCCCGGGTGCGCCCTTTTCGTCTAGAGTCGAGACCAAGGCTTCGCCAACACCGAGATCGGTGATCACGTCTTCGGCTTCAAAGCTCGGATTCTCGCGAAAGGATTGCGCCGCCGCTTTCACGCCTTTGCGCTCTGCCGGCGTATAGGCGCGCAATGCATGCTGGATGCGATTGCCCAATTGCGCGAGCACGCTGTCGGGCAAGTCGCGCGGATTTTGCGTAACAAAGAAAACGCCAATCCCTTTTGAGCGGATCAGGCGCACCACTTGCTCGATCTTTTCGAGCAGGGCGCGCGGCGCATCATTGAATAGCAAATGGGCTTCATCAAAGAAGAACACCATTTTCGGTTTGTCCGGGTCGCCGACCTCGGGAAGCTCTTCAAAGAGCTGCGATAAGAGCCAGAGCAAGAAGGTCGAATAGAGGCGCGGACTGTTGATCAGGGTCGTCGAGTCGAGGACATTCACCACCCCGCGGCCATCGCGCGTCGTCCGCATAAAGTCTTTCAATTTAAGCGCGGGTTCGCCGAAAAAAGACTCTGCGCCTTCGCGCTCCAGCACGAGAAGCCGACGCTGAATGGCGCCCAGGCTAGCGCTGGCGACATTGCCATATTCGCGGCTGATCGCGTTGCGCACCTCTTTGTCACCCATATGGTTGAGGAGTTTACGCAGATCTTTCAGATCTAAGAGCAGCATGCCCTCATCATCGGCATATTCGAAGGCAACGGTGAGCACCCC
>JBCBYJ010000256.1:0-2856 GCA_039815905.1 Pseudomonadota bacterium
GGCCGAGCCGATGACCGATACAACTGATATTGTAATTTTTGACACCACGATGCGCGATGGCGAACAGTCGCCGGGCGCCTCTATGACCCATAATGAAAAGCTGGCGCTTGCTGAGCTGCTCGAAACCATGGGCGTCCATGTGATTGAGGCGGGCTTTCCTGCCGCTTCAATGGGCGACTTTGAAGCCGTGCGCGCAATCGCAAAACGCGCGCAGAACGCCACGATTTGTGGCCTCGCCCGCTCCACGCCGGGCGATATTGACCGCTGCGCTGAAGCGGTGCGCCATGCCGCCAAGCCGCGGATTCACACCTTCATTTCCACCAGCCCTGTGCATATGAAGCACAAGCTTAAAATGGGCGCCAATGCCGTCCTAGAAGCGGTTGGTCGCTCCGTCGCACAAGCGCGCAATCTGGTGCCAGACGTGGAATGGAGCGCCGAAGACGCGACCCGGACCGAGTTCGACTTTCTCTGCAAGTGCATTGATGCGGCGATCACCAGCGGCGCGACGACGATCAACGTTCCAGACACCGTTGGCTATTCTCACCCTGAAGAATATGGCCGTTTGATCCAGCGTTTGCGGGAAAATGTCCCGGACAGCGACAAAGTGATTTGGTCGACGCATTGCCATAATGATCTCGGGCTCGCGGTCGCCAATTCGATTGCGGGCGTCCAGAACGGGGCGCAGCAAGTCGAATGCACGATTAATGGCCTCGGCGAGCGGGCCGGGAATGCCGCCCTGGAAGAAGTCGTCATGGCGTTCAATACGCGCCGCGATGATCTGCCTTTTACGACCGGGCTCGACACCACGAAACTCGCAGCCGCGAGCAAGATGGTCAGCCGGATTACCGGTTTCCCAGTGCAGTATAATAAAGCGATTGTCGGCAAGAATGCCTTCGCGCATGAGAGCGGCATCCACCAGGATGGCATGCTGAAAAACGCCGAGACCTATGAGATTATGAAACCCGAAGATGTCGGCGTTTCCAAAACCAGCCTGGTCATGGGCAAGCATTCAGGACGGCACGCCTTTCGGGATAAGCTCGAAAGCCTCGGCTATGAGCTCGACCAAGACAGCCTGAATGAAGCCTTCAAACGTTTCAAAGACTTGGCTGATAAGAAAAAGCACGTGTTTGACGATGATCTGATCGCTTTGGTCGATGATCAATTGTCCGCTGTTGGCGAGCGGATCTCATTTGAGCGCCTGCGCGTGGTCGCTGGCTCAGAGGGGCCGCAAACCGCAGATCTGAGCGTCTTGGTCGATGGCGCCAGTCATTCGGTCACCAGCGAAGGCAATGGCCCAGTCGATGCGGTGTTCAATGCGATCCGCAAAATCGTGCCGCATGAAGGCAAACTCGATCTGTTCCAAGTCAAAGCCGTGACCGGTGGCACGGACGCTCAAGCGACGGTGCATGTGCGCCTTAAAGGCGAGGGCATTATGGCCACTGGACGCTCGTCGGACCCGGACACGCTGGTGGCGGCGGCCAAGGCCTATATTCATGCTTTAAACAAGCTGGAAGCGCGTCGCTTGAAGCGCTTGGCCGCGTAAAACCACATCGAACGCAACGTACCCGAACAACCTGCCTCCTTGTGAGGCAGGTTTTCTAATGCCCAGGAGGGGCAAAGGATCTAGACTGGTGTACGGGTCGTACGCATTCAGGAAAAATCGAGTCTTGCTTTAATTGAATCTAAACGGCATGAGGATATAAGGGCTGATAATAGAGTTAATCGTGTGCGACCCAAAAACGGGCGTGCGCAAGTTTAGAATCGGCGCGGATAAATGATCGGAAGTCTACTCGGAGTCCTTTCCACGGACATGGCCATTGACCTGGGGACGGCGAATACGCTCGTCTATGTCAAAGGCCAAGGCATCAAACTGGATGAGCCATCGGTTGTGGCTTACATGAACCAAGGTGGTCGCAAGATGGTCTATGCCGTCGGCGACGATGCCAAAAAGATGCTCGGGAAAACGCCGCTCAATATGGAAGCCATCCGGCCCATGCGCGACGGCGTCATCGCTGATTTCGAAGTCGCCGAGGAAATGATCAAGCACTTCATTCGCAAAGTGCACAATCGCCGCGCCTTCGTCTCGCCGCTGATCATCATTTGTGTGCCAAGCTCGGCCACCAATGTTGAGCGCCGGGCGATCCATCAGTCGGCGCTCGCCGCGGGTGCCCGCGAAGTCCACTTGATTGATGAGCCCTTGGCCGCTGCGATTGGCGCCGGTCTGCCGATTGAAGAACCGGCCGGATCGATGGTCGTGGATATTGGCGGCGGCACCACCGAAGTCGCCGTTCTGTCTCTGGGCGGTCAAGTCTATTCGCGCTCGGTTCGGGTTGGCGGCGACAAGATGGACGAAGCCATCATGAATTATCTGCGCAAAAACCAGGGCATCCTGGTCGGCGAAATGTCGGCCGAGCGCATCAAGAAACAAATCGGCACCGCGATGGGGCCTGAGAATGGCGATGGCATGACCGTCACGGTTCGCGGACGCGCCACAGGCGACGGCGTTCCGAACGAAGTTGAAATCAACGAAAAGATGATGGCCGAAGCCTTGACCGACCCGGTCAGCGAGATCGTCGAAGCGGTGCGGATCGCGCTCGAAGCGATGCCGCCAGAATTGTCGGCTGACATTGTCGATCGAGGCATTGTGCTGACCGGCGGCGGCGCTTTGTTGCGAAATCTCGACGTGGTGTTGCGCGAACAAGCGCGTTTGCCCGTGATGATCGCCGAAGACCCATTGAAATGTGTCGCGAATGGGTGTGGATTCGTCCTCGAAAACCTTTGGCATATCAAACTTCAGGCGACAGGACGTTTTTCATCCGCGACAGGTTTTCGAGGACGAATCCACACCCATTCGCG
>JBCBYJ010000257.1:0-2790 GCA_039815905.1 Pseudomonadota bacterium
TAATGTCTTCTTTGTCCAGCAGATCAGCCATTTCCTGACGACAAATCTTGGCGTCATCACAGCCTTTAAGCACGGCCAAGTTGAACCATTTGTGCGCCGCGATCAGATCCTGGTCGCAATCGACCCCTTCTGAGTATGCAAGTCCCACACGATATAGGTCTTCACCGCTCGCCGTTGCCGCACTTAAGCCGGTCTCTGGCGCAATATCTGTTGCCATATCTGAATAAGGCATCTTCTCTTCCTCTCTGTTTTCGAGAGATGCCCAGCCTTGGTTTTCCAAGTCCTGGGACACCCACCATCACTGTCTCCAATTCCTCGGCGACAGGGGTGAATTTGCCGGACAGGATTTGCGTTAAGGTTAACGCCAGAGGCTGCAAACAGGCAGTGTCTTAACAGGGGGCTGGGCGCGCATTAACTTTGGGCGCGATTCTGAGACACTCGGACTAGAAACGCAGAAAATTAGTGTAAAACCGGTTCGCCCTGTTTCTGGGCTTTTGGGGATTAGCCGGGGACGATTGCGGCGATGAGATGCGGGCCATCCGTGGCCATCGCATTCGCCAAAGCCGCGTCAAACGCCTCTGCCGTGTCAGCGGCGACGGCCGGCACGCCCAGACTGTTTGAAAGCTGCACCCAATCAATATCTGGCCCGCCAATCGATAACATATTCTTCGCCGTCGGCCCCGGATTGCCCGCGCCGGTGCGATAAAGCTCGATATTCAAAATGCGATATGAGTGATTGACGAAGACGATACAGGTCACATCGACGCCTTCACGGGCCATGCTCCATAAGGCTTGATTGGTGTACATGCCGGCGCCATCACCGGACAGACAGATGACTTTGCGCTCGGGTGCTGCGATCGCCGCGCCGAGCGCCAAAGGCAGCCCCTGGCCGATCGCGCCGCCGGTCAGCATCAACCAATCATGCGGCTTGGCATTCATTGTCGGCAGATAAGAGAGAAGACCATTTGAAACGCCATCATCCGAAACAATGGCATTGTCCGGCATGTGCCGCGTCAGGCTTTGCCCGACCGTTTTTGCCGTGAGGTCTCCGCTCGGCGTGTCAGGCGTTTTGAGCGGCTCGGGTGGCGCGCTGTCTGTGATACCAAGATGATCGGCGAGCGCCTGAAGTGCGGCGGCGCTGTCCATGCTGGCATCGCCAAGTTTGAACAGCCCGCAGCCGTCCGGGACCAACAGGCTGGGCTTGTCCGGATAGGAGAAGAACGCAACCGGCGCGTTTGTCCCGGCCAGGATCATTAGATCACTACCGTCCAAGTCCGCCATCGCGCCTTCGGCAAAATAGGCCAAGCGCTCTGGCGCAAATAAGCCAGCGCCGCGCCGCATTTTGGCATAAAACGTATCGGTGATGATGCGGATCCCCGCGGTCTTTAAACGTGCCGCGGCTTGTAGCCCGGGTTCAGACAATGCGGTGCCATTGATCAAAATCACCGGCTTGCTCGCGCCTGAGAGCGCCTCGGCCGCCGCTTTAATCTGCGCCTCTGAGGCCGTGCGCAATGCCGGCGTTTCAAGCGGCGCTGCGATCACGCCGCCCTCTAACCAAGCGCTATCGGCCGGCAGCAAGAGGCAAACGGGACCCGGCTGTGGACCAAAACTCGCCGCATAAGCTTCCGCCGCAAGCTTGCCGGTCTCAGCGACAGAATTGGCCGACTTGATCCAGCGCGAATTCGGTCCCGCAAGCCCGATAATATCTGAAGTCAGCGGCGCATCATATTTCAGATGCGGAACCGCATGATCGCCAATCACATTGATCATCGGCGTATTGGCACGATTGGCATTGTGAATATTTGCGCCGGCATTGAGGTAGCCCGCACCAAGATGTAGCAAAGTCATAGCCGGGGTTTCGGCAATTCGCGCATAGCCATCGGCGGCGCCGGTCGCGACGCCTTCAAATAGACAGAGCACGGATCGAATGCGAGGCTCGCCATCAAGCGCGGTGACGAGGTGCATTTCGGATGTCCCCGGATTGGCGAAACAAGCGGACACCCCATGATCGGCCAGCGTCGCCACCAGGGCTTGCGCGCCCGTCATTTTCTCCCCGTCCTCAATACTCATGATGATCCTCGCATTTGAGTTTTGTCAGTGTCTAACGCCGCGCAGGAAAAATAAATAGAGACAGAATCAAGACAGGACGACCGTTCGCCATCAAGCGCTCAATCGTCCTGCCAGGGTCCGTAGACAAGCCACAAAGGGGATATGGCTGCATCAGAGTTAGGTCTCTCCGCTTGCAAATACAATATCTGACGTCGGGTTCATTAATTCAAGTCACCGAATTTGGTGACATGGTATCCAAATGTATTCAAATGTTAGACCCTAATAATCCCGGGCCCGGCTGGGCGCGTGTATAAGCGCTCTACATCGGTCTGCCGCAAGCTCTGTGCCTTGTTTTGATTGATATATCCCTTCTCGGTGATCTCTCCAGCATCCGCCTGAGGCGGTGTTTTCATAAGCGCAATCCGGGCGATTCGACCGGCTGCATTGGGGTGCGCTAGATTGTGCTTTTCGAGCCCTGTGCGCACCGCTTGGATGACCTGCGGATGTTCCGATAGCTGATCAATCGAAAGCGATTCGCCGACCAATCTCTGGCAATAGCCTTCATTGAGAAACCCGAGCAGGCAGACCTCGTCCTGATTCAGACCGCAGACCACGGCATCGGCGAGCGCGCCATCAACCGCCTGCACGACCTGCACGCGAAGCTTGCCTGCCGACACCCATGTGCCATTGGCGAGCTTGAACTCTTCCGCCGTGCGGCCGTCAAAAGCGAGCCCTTTATTT
>JBCBYJ010000258.1:0-2751 GCA_039815905.1 Pseudomonadota bacterium
GTCTGCAAATCAGCCTGGTGCCTTTCATATCGCTCGCTTGCAATTTGACTGTGACCAGCACGGGCACCTGGAAGGCTGGACGGGCGGGCCTTTATGAAGGCTCGGGTCTGTGGCCAATTCTTGCCTGTTCGGTGCCCGCTGCCTTCCTTGGCGGGCTGACCCCAATTGATGATCGCGGTCTCATCTTATTGCTCGGGGTCTCACTCTTAGTGGCTAGCCTCCAGCTGGCTTGGACGACGCTTTCTTCCCGGCAAAACAGGTCTGCGAGCGATAGAGCGCGCAGCCTCTGGATCGCGCCGCTGATTGGCACCGCGATTGGTTACTTGTCAGGATTGGTCGGCATTGGAGGCGGTATTTTCCTGGCCCCGGTCCTGCATCTGGTTGCCTGGGACACGCCGCGCAAGATTGCGGCGATTGCAACCGCTTACATTGCCGCCAATTCCGTGGCAGGCCTGGCCGGCAAATTGCTGTCGCTTTCGGATCCAGAGGCGTTTGAGAGTCTTGTATCTTACTGGCCGCTCTTGCCGAGTGTCTTGATTGGCTCTTGGGTCGGTCACAGATTCATGTTGGGTATCTTTCCAGAGCGCCTGATCAAAGGCGTGACGGCGGCTTTAATTCTATTTGTCGCAATTCGATTGCTGATCCGACCCTATGGAGGCGCATAAGTGATTTCTCGCACCGACGCGATGCAGCGCATTCAAGCGGTCACGCCGCTGACCGCATCCGAGATCGTGCCGCTCGAAGACGGCGTTGGACGCGTGCTCAGCGCACCGATCATCGCGGGGCATTCGCAGCCGCCAGACCGTATGTCGGCCATGGATGGATATGCTGTTCGCAGTTCTGATGCAGCGCTCGGGCGAACGCTGACTGTGATTGGCGAAGCAGCGGCTGGGCATCCTTTTGCCGGGACGATTGGCGCTGGCGAAAGCGTGCGTGTTTTCACCGGGTCGGTTATCCCGGCGGGCGCCGACCATGTTATCATTCAAGAAGACGTCGCGCGCGCTCAGACCACAATTGGCGCGACGATTGAGATCATCGACGCGCAAGCCCCGCCGCGCCATATCCGCGCCGCTGGCATCGACTTTGCCAAAGACGACGTGTTGATCGCGGCGGGTGAGCGGCTCAGCCCGCGCCAACTCTCAATCTGCGCGGCGGCCAATCACGCGTCTCTGAACGTCGTCCGGCAGCCTGTGGTGGCGCTTTTGGCCAATGGCGACGAATTGAAACGCCCAGGAAGCGACCTCGAGCCCGGCGAGATCATCGCCTCGAATGAATATTCCCTCGCGGCGTTGATCGCGGCCTGGGGCGGGCGCGTCATAAATCTCGGCATCGCGCCAGACGATCCTGAGGCGATCCGCGCCCGCATCGAAAGCGCGACCGATGCAGATCTGTTCGTGCCTGTGGGCGGCGCGTCGGTCGGCGATCATGATCATATGAAAACGGTCTTTGCCGCACTTGGGTTTGCGCCGATCTTTTCGAAAATTGCGGTACGACCTGGCAAACCCACATGGATGTCAAAGGGTGAGGGTCGGCTTGTGCTCGGCCTGCCGGGCAATCCGGCGTCGGCCTTGGTCTGCGCGCATCTGTTTTTGAAGCCATTGGTGCAGCGCCTGCTCGGCATCTCAGATCCGACGGCGCAGCGCATGGCCAAATTGACTGCGCCGCTCTCCGCCAATGGCCGCCGCGAAAGCTATTTGCGCGGGCGCTTTTCGCGATCCGAAGACGGAGAGGTGCTCGTCACGCCAGCAGACAATCAAGACAGTTCGCTCTTGTCCCCTTTCATCACTGCAGATGCGCTCATTCATCGAGAGATCGACGCGCCCGCTCTGGCGCCAGGTGATCGCGCGAACTGCGTGATCTTGGATTAGAGCAAAAAAGGGGCCCGCGCGGGCCCCTTTTCTAATCTGTCTTTGCGTAAGACTTATTCGAAATTGTAGTTCAAACGCACGCCAATGGTTCGAGGCGCCAGAACATTTGTGCGGAACGATCGAACGTTCGCACCATTAATGGTCTGGTTGAACAAGGCATTCGCTGCGACGCTGGTTTCGGCGAGTTCGTCGAACAGATTGTCGACATAAGCCTTCGCCGACCAACGATCTGTCTCATAGCCAACCGCAACACTGGCCCGGCCATAGCTTGGCAGGGTCAAACTGTCGCCGCGCTCTCCGGCTTCATCAAACACGTCGCCTTGCCATGCATAACCGCCCTCAAAGGTCAGGTCATTGCCGTTCGCAAGCGGATAGACATAGTTCCCGAACAGAGAGAATTGCGTTTCTGGAGACCCAGGAAGACGATCCCCCGATTGACCCGCTTCGAACACAGTCCCGAATCCGGGAGGGCTGATGGTCGTGACCAAGTCCGGGACATCCTCGGTCAATTCCGCTTTGGTGTAAGAAAACGCACCGCGCAAATTGAAATTGTCACTAACTTGCCAGCTGCCTGACATGTCGAGTCCCATAGTTTCAGCCGCGCCCGCATTCACCGTAATCGACGTTCCAGCATTGACTGACGTGGCCGACAATTGTGGATCGGTCCATTCGATGAAGTAGATCGAGCCGTTCAAGAGAAGGGCACCATCGAGCCAGGATGTCTTCAAGCCGATCTCGTAATTGTCCACGGTATCAGAAACATAAGCTCGCTCATCAAGTTGGCGTACATCATTAACCGGGTCGGGCCCAAATTGCTGTCCGGCCTTTGACCCGAACTCTGGTCAAGGGCTCTGCCTATTGTCCGCCGGTCAGCAATTTGGGC
>JBCBYJ010000259.1:0-2743 GCA_039815905.1 Pseudomonadota bacterium
CCCGAGGCGCTGCAAGCCTCTGCGCCTGCGACCAACTAATCCGACGCCTCACTCGGCGCTTGCGCATTCAGTCTGCCGTGCTACCTCGCGGCAGCAATTGAAGTATGTCCGCAAGGAGACGGTGTTATGAGCACACTCGGCAGCAAAGATGCAGCGCCCCGGATCGAAACCGACACGATGGGACCGGTGGAGGTGCCCGCCGATAAGTATTGGGGCGCGCAAGCTCAGCGATCGCTTGGCAACTTCAAAATCGGGTGGGAACAACAACCGCTGCCTTTGGTGCGCGCGCTCGGCATCGTCAAACGCGCCGCGGCTGAAACCAATATGGCGCTCGGTAAGCTTGATTCGTCCCTGGGCAATGCCATCGTCACCGCCGCGAATGAAGTGATTGAAGGTAAGCTGGATGCGCACTTTCCACTTGTGGTCTGGCAGACCGGTTCCGGTACGCAATCAAATATGAATGCCAATGAGGTGATCGCCAATCGCGCCATCGAGATTTTGGGCGGTGAGATGGGTTCAAAAAGCCCAGTCCATCCGAATGATCATTGCAATATGAGCCAAAGCTCAAACGATACATTCCCAACCGCGATGCATATTGCCTGTGCCGAAGAGATCTCGCACCGCTTGCTGCCCGCCTTGCAGCAATTGCACAATGCGCTGAACGATAAAGCGCAAGCCTGGACCGATATTATCAAAATCGGCCGCACGCACACGCAGGACGCAACCCCGGTGACGCTCGGCCAGGAATTCTCAGGCTACACGAAAATGGTCGAGATGGGCCTGCAGCGGATTGAGCAAACCCTGCCCGCTTTATTAGAGCTGGCGCAAGGGGGAACCGCGGTCGGCACGGGCCTGTCTACGCCGATCGGATTTGCCGAAGGGGTCGCCGATAAAATCTCTCAAATCACCGGCTTAAACTTCGTCACAGCGCCCAACAAATTTGAAGCGCTGTCGGCGCATGATGCCATGGTGTTCGCGCATGGCGCCATCACCACAGCGGCGATGTCTTGCTTCAAAATTGCCAATGATATCCGCTTTTTGGGCTCCGGACCGCGCTCTGGTCTGGGCGAGCTCGCTCTGCCAGAGAACGAACCTGGATCTTCGATTATGCCGGGCAAAGTGAACCCGACCCAATGCGAAGCCATGACGCAAGTCTGCGCGCATATCCATGGCAATAATGCCGCCATCGGGTTTGCCGGCAGCCAAGGTCATTTTGAACTCAACGTGTTCAATCCGATGATGAGCTATAATCTCTTGCAATCGATCCGATTGCTCGCGGATGCCGCGGTGTCCTTTACCGAGAATTGCGTGGTCGGCATTGAGCCGCGCCTCGACAATATCCAAAAAGGCCTCGAAAACTCATTAATGTTGGTGACGCCGCTAAAAGAGAAATATGGCTATGACCGCGCGGCGAAGATCGCCAAGACCGCGCATAAGAATGGCACAACCTTGCGCGAAGAAGCGATTGCGGACGGCATTCCTGCCGAAGACTTTGATGCGATTGTGCGTCCGGAAAATATGATCGGGCCGAGCTAAAACGGATGAATTCCGGCCTTAGGTGACGACATTGGCGCACATGTCTTCGAGCGTCTTGCCATCGCGCTCGGCGATTTTTTGCAACGTCGCGACACTTTCAGCACTCAAGCCATCGCAGCCATTTGTGCTGATCGGGGCATCCAGAACTGTCGGCTGATAGGGTTGAATGCGCCCGATCTTTTGGCTCGCATCTGACACAGCGCCGCTTGGGAGGCGCGCCGCGTCGCAGACGTCCATGGCGCCAGCGAGATCATTTATAATCGGCATGGTTTCGACATAAGACAGGCCATGCTCTTCGGTGAGCTCTTTGATCAATCCGGTAAAGTCTGCGGTTTTTCGCTCATCGGTTTCTGAAAACTTCACCACTGAGCCAAAGGCGAGCGATATTTTCTGATAGTCGACCGATTGGCCGTCTTTGGCGATGGTCGCGGCAATGCAGCCACATCCTGTATGCTTTTTCGCGCCAGCTTTGAATTCCTTGTCATGTCGGCTGAGGCTGCTCATGCAATCGCGCGTAAACTCGATCTGGGCTGGATTAAGGTCATAATGCGCGACGGTTCGCTCAAAATTCTCATTCGATTTCATCGAGGTCCAGGCGAACAAGCCAACCCCTAATACAACGACACCCGCAGATTTAAAAATCGGATTCATCGCAACGCCCTCGCTCTGTTTCGCAGGTATGATTAACCGATTTTCCCTGTCATCCGCTAAAAGCGGCGCGGTGAAACCTCTGAAACCGGTTAACGCTCTCGAAGTCTTTGGGGCCTGACCTTTTGAGGAAATCCGGCTAGCACGTCATGAGAATCACTCGATCAGATCAAGGATCTCAGAATGAATACCGCTCCTGTCGGCTCAAAAGCCAACCCCTCCGAATTCGATGTCATGCCGCGCTTGGCCGAAGATGAACCATACTTCGTGATCCGTGCGAATGACCCGCTGTCGAGCGCTTTGGTTGAGCTGCACGCCTATATCGGGGCGGGCCAAGCTGGCGCGGCGCACAATAAGCTCGCCGAGATTATGGCTTTGACCTCCGCCAGAGCGCCGCGGCCGGCTTCTAGTCCAAAATATCGCGAGACCTTCGCAATTTCCCTCGCCATGGAACAATGGCGCAATGCCCATCGCGGGGATTGATTTTGGTCGAGCCGATCAATCTCAATAAAGCGCGAAAGGCCAAGAAACGGGCCAATAAAGATCAGCGCGCAACCGA
>JBCBYJ010000025.1:0-13548 GCA_039815905.1 Pseudomonadota bacterium
AGCGCGGCGGACCCCATCTGAAATCGAATTCTTTCGGATCGTCGAAAATGCCCCTGACGGCATTATGGTGCAGTTGAACGGCGCAGAGTTTAGCCCGTCAGGCGAGATTGTCGGACCGTTTTCGGCGTTTGACCCGGTCTCTTCTATTGGTCAAAAGCCAATTGATACCTCCCTCCCGGTCAGCCTGGTGCCAGCTCAAACCTATTTATCGGGCGAGCTTATGATCGTTCGGGTTGTGGACTTAGGTCAGAATGGCAATCCCGATCGAATCGAAACCGTCGTGATTACAGTCGAAACAGATTCCGGCGATGCGATCACGCTGCGTCTCTATGAAGACGGCCCGAATTCCGGGCATTTCTACGCCTTTTTCCCGAGCACCGCAGAGCCAACTGAGCGGTTTGACAATGTCATCACGGCGCCTCAAGACACGATGCTGACGGCGACATATATTGACGCTTTTGATGCCAGCGAAGTCTCCGTCGACACCGCGACCGTCAATCCGTTTGGCCGGGTATTTGATGCCTATACGGGCGAGTTGCTGAACAATGTTCGGGTGACCATCATTGATGCGGCGACCGGTCAACCGGCTGAGATCTTGGGACTGGACGGAGCTGGCAGCTATCCCTCTTCGGTTGAAACCGGCCAGGCAGTGACCGATACGAGCGGCATCACCTACCCGGCTGAACCGGGCGTGTTCATCTTCCCGATTCTCGCCCCTGGCACGTATCGCGTTCAAATCGATTCGCCAGACGGCTATGTCTACCCTTCGGTGCGCGACACCGACGCGTTCACGTCCCTGCCGAATGCTCCATATGATATTCGTACGCAGGCATCTTACGCCCAGACCTTTACCGTCAGCGCCTCTGGCCCCTTGGATTTGGACATTCCGCTGGATCCGAATGGCGAACTCATAATACAAAAATCCACTTTAGATACGCAGGCCGCGATTGGCGATTTTGTCGGCTATACGATCAGTATTGAGAACATTAGCACTGTGCCAGCCCCGTTTACGCTGGAAGACACCTTGCCCAAGGGCTTTCGCTATGCCGAAGACACTGTGCGCCTCAATGGCGAGGTCGTTAGCGAGCCGGTGATCGGTTCGAATGGCCGCGATCTGCGCTTCGAAAATGGCTTGGTGTTACCAGGTGAGACGGTGTCCCTGACCTATCTCGCTGCGATTGGCCCAGGCACGCCGCAGGGCGAGGCGGTCAATTCAGTGCTGGCGGTCAATGCGCTCGGCGCGCCGGTGTCGAATGCGGCTGAGGCGGCGATCCTGATTGAAGAAGATCTGCTCGCCTCGCGGCTCACCATTATTGGCCGCGTGGTCGAAGCGGCGTGTCGTCCGGACGACGAATGGGCCCGGACAATCCTTGACGGCGACGGCGTCGCCGGGGTTCGCCTCTATATGGAAACCGGGCAATATGTGGTGACCGATGAGGATGGCCTGTACCATTTCGAAGGCGTCCGGCCCGGCACACATGTCGTGCAAGTCGACGAAGCGACGCTTCCGACCGGGTATGAGCCGATCATTTGCGAAGAAAACACACGCTATGCGGGCAGCGCTTTGTCGAAATTCGTTGACGCCAAAGGCGGGACGCTGTGGCGCGCCAATTTCTACTTGCGCAAAACCGATGCGGCGACCCCAAGCGCCTCGGAAGACGCCGTCAGCGACGTCCGTGATGCAGCGCTGTTCGATGCGGCCTGGCTCAATGCGCAGTCTGAGAGTGGTTTGGACTGGGTCTATCCGCGCGACGGACAAGCCCCGCGTGGCCGATCGGTCAATCTTGGGCTGAAGCATGATCCGCAATATTCTGTGCGCATGGAATTGAACGGGCGGCGCGTGCCGGGTCTGAATTTTTCAGGGCGAGATCTATCGGCCTCACGCGAGGTCGCCATCTCCCGCTGGGCCGGCGTCGACATTCAACGCGGCATGAATGCGTTCAGCGCCATTTTGCTGGATGCCGATGGCCACGAAATCGAGCGCCTCGATCGCGAGATTTGGTTTGTCGATGAAGTCGATCGGGCGCGTCTGGTGGACGATCAATCCATCCTGGTGGCGGATGGCCGGTCTAAACCCAGCGTCGCCATTCGCCTCGAAGATGGCAATGGGCATCCGGTGCATGAGGGGCGGATTGTCGAGATCAGCGTGGCCGAGCCGTATCGGCTCGCCCGTGAAGCCGAAGAAGAGTTTGAATCGCCCGTCGATGTTGGCTTCTCCACGGCCAGCGGCATCCGCGTCGGCGCCGACGGGGTTGCCATGGTCGAGCTTGAGCCGACTTTGGACTCAGGGCGCGTGCGCTTGCAAGTCACGCGGCAAGACGGCTCGATTGAAGACATCGATGTTTGGTTGCAGCCAGAAAAACGCGACTGGATCGTTGTCGGTCTGGCCGAAGCTGAAGGCGCCATCACGCATTTTGACGACAGCGTCGAGCAAGACTTGGAAACTCTGATGAGCGATGGCCGTGTCGCCTTGTTTGCCAAGGGCGTGGTCAAAGGTGATTGGCTTTTGACCGTGGCTATTGATACCGCAAAGCGCCGCGGTGATGCCGATGGTGAGCTCTTTGATGAGATCGATCCGAACGCTTATTACACCCTCTATGGCGACCGCACCTGGCAGCATAATAATGCCGAAAGCCGCTATCCGGTCTATGTCAAACTGGAAAAGAACACGTTCCAAGCGGTGTTCGGAGACTATGAAACCGGGTTCACGGAGACCGATCTTGGACGCTATGCGCGGCGCTTGTCCGGCGTGAAGGCCGATTATGAAAGCGAGGCCCTGACGGTCACGGCTTTTGCCACTGAAACCAATCAATCCTTCGTCAAAGACGAGATCGCTGCAGATGGCACATCCGGCCCGTTCGTCTTGCGGTCTGCGCCTTTGCTACGATCCTCAGAAGTGATCGTTGTCGAGACGCGTGATCGCTTCCGGCCAGATCAAATTCTCGCAACGCGGCTGCTCAATCGCTATTCTGATTATGAGATCGATTATGTCACCGGCGAGCTGTTCTTCCGTCAGCCTGTCGCGGCGACCGATGCGGCGCTCAATCCAAAAGTGATTGTCGTGGATTACGAAACCTCAGACGCGGTCGAGCGCGGTGTGACGGCCGGATTGCGAGCTGAGGCGCGGTTTGCGGACGGTATGTTTGAGACAGGTCTGACGGTCATCCACGAGGAAGACGGCGCCAGCGAAGGCGCTGATGGGTCGGATTTGATCGCAACCGACATGACGGTGAAAGTCACCACGCAAACCGAACTGCGCGCCGAATTCGCAACCAGCAATGCGGATACCGAATTGGGCGAAAGCGAAGGCGAAGCCTATTTGGTCGAAGCCGCGCACCGCACAGAGCAGTTAAATCTGGTCGGCTATTTCCGCGAAGAGACCGCCGGGTTTGGCCTCGGTCAACAAGCTTCGTCAACCTCGGCCATTCGCCGGATCGGGGCGGAGCTGAGCGCGAATATTGGTGTTTCGGACACCGCCAGTGGCAATGACCGCTCTGTGCGCCAAGTGCAAGGCCAGGTTTATCAAGAGACCAATCTTGGCCAAGGCGCCTCGCGGGTCGTTGCCGATGCCGTGCTGGCCCAAGACAGTCAGGCGTTTGGGGCCAGTCTCGGCTTGCGCGCGGTGTCAGAGGATTTCGAAACCAATGCCGATCCGCGCGAATCGATTTTACTATTAGCTGGCCTGCGCAAGACATTCCTCGAGACGGGTCTAACCGTCAGTGCGACTTTTGAGGAACCGATTCATTCCGGCGCCGACAATGCCGATGAGTCGACCCTCTTCCCTGGTCGAACTGTGCTGGGTCTAGATAAGACACTTGGTAAATCTGCAACGTTCAATGTGCGCCACGAAGTCACCAATGGCAGCAATGCGTCTGGCGAAAACACGATTGCCGGCGTCACCTGGACGCCGCGCGGCGGCACCGAAGTGCGCGCCTCAACCGATTTGCTGACCAATGATAGCGGACGCCGGGTTGGCGCCACAGTCGGCGTCGATCAAGTCTGGCGCGTCAATGACGCTTGGACGATGAGTGGCGGGCTGGCGCGCCGGGCCAATATTGATGGCGATGACGAGATCTTGGCAGTCACCCCGGACGCCGCGATTAGCCCCCTCGAAGATGGCGTGCGCAGTCCTTTGACGGCGTCAGAGCAATATAATTCAGCCTATCTCGGTCTTGGCTATCAAACCGAGAGCATGGCGGCGTCGGGCCGGGTTGAGCGCCGCGACAGCACCTCCGGTCGGCGTCTGGTCGCGACTTTAGGCGGCGCGCGTGAAATCACCAAAACCCTGTCTTTCTCAGTCGCAGGGCGGCATCAGAAAGAGCATTTGGACGACCAGCCTGACCGGGAACAAAGCGATCTTCGGATTGGCGCGGCTTGGCGCCCCCGCGGTGAAGGCGTGATCCTGCTCAATCGTTTTGATCTTGGCCATAGCGCCACGCATAGCGAGCAAAATCGCTCGAAAATCGTGAACAATCTCACTATGAATGCGATGCTCAATAAGCGCACGCAAGCGGCGGTTTACCATGGCATTAAGCGGGTCAAAACAGACTTTGCCGGGGCCAGTGCGACCGGGATTACAAACCTGCTTGGCGGCGAGCTACGCCACGATGTGACCGAGCGATTTGATCTTGGTGTCCACGCCACGTGGACCTCGGGTGAAGCGACGAAAACCTCAGCCTGGTCTTATGGTCCAAGTATTGGATTTAGCCCAGACAAGAATGTTTGGGTCAGCGCCGGTTGGAACGTTGCGGGTTTTGATGATGACGATTTTGAAGCCGCGCGGTATTCGAGCGTGGGTCCATATCTCAAACTCCGAGCGAAGTTTGACCAAAACTCTGTCAAAGGCCTCATCAACAAGCTTGGGCTTGGCGCAGATTAATACAGGCTTGACTCAGCCTAGTCCTCAGCGCACCTGACGCGCCATGGCTCAGGTAAAGATATGCGGTGTAACAGACACAGCCCACATTCGGGCGGCGGCGGAAGCTGGCGCCGATTGGGTCGGCTTTGTTCTGTATCCGAAAAGTCCGCGCAATCTATTGGGCGAGGGAGAGGATGGGCTGGACCAAGTCTGTGACCTGTCAGAGTTTGCCCAAGAGCTGGGCATTTTGTCCGTCATCTTATTGGTCGATCCGGATGAAGACTTGTTCGAAGACGTCCTTCACGAAGTTGAGCCAGATGCGATCCAGCTGCATGGCAAAGAGCATCCAGAACAAGTGCTGAAATGGTGGCGCGATGCGGCCGGCATTTGTGAACTTTGGAAAGCGGTCAGCGTGTCCAATCCTGATGATCTGGAAGCGTTAGATCAATGGCGGGTCGATCGGCTTTTGATTGATGCGGCGCCGTCTGATGGGGCCGATAATCCAGGGGGCAATGGCGAAACGCTCGATTGGTCTTTGCTCGATGGGTTTGAACCCGGCGTGCCCTGGATCTTGGCCGGCGGTCTAACCCCCGACAATGTCGAAGCGGCGATCACACAAACGGGCGCAGATGCGGTCGATGTGTCCTCTGGCGTTGAGCGCGCGCGGGGCGTAAAGGACGAGGACTTGATCCGCGCCTTCATTGACGCGGCCAAATCTGTTTAGAAAGCGACACAATGGATTTGAGAAACACTTGGGATCAATGGCCCGATGAGAATGGCCGGTTTGGCGCGTTTGGCGGACGGTATGTCGCCGAAACGCTGATGCCGCTCATTCTGGACTTGGAAAAAGAATATCGCGCGGCCAAGCAAGACCCGGCTTTCGCGGCGCAGATGGATGACCTTTGGACGCATTATGTCGGTCGCCCAAGCCCGCTCTATTTTGCCGAACGTCTGACCGAGCATTTTGGCGGCGCCAAAATCTATTTAAAGCGCGATGAGCTTAATCATACCGGCGCCCATAAAATCAATAATTGCCTGGGCCAGGTCTTGCTCGCCATGCGCATGGGCAAAACTCGGATCATCGCTGAAACGGGTGCGGGCCAGCATGGCGTCGCCACGGCCACGGTCTGTGCGCGTTTTGGATTGAAATGCATTGTTTTCATGGGTGAAACCGATGTTGAGCGACAAAAGCCCAACGTCTTTCGGATGAAGCTGCTCGGCGCTGAAATCATCCCGGTCTCGTCGGGCACGGGCACCTTGAAAGATGCGATGAATGAAGCGCTGCGCGATTGGGTAACGAATGTTGAGGACACATTCTATTGCATTGGCACCGCGGCTGGACCGCATCCTTATCCGGAGCTGGTGCGCGATTTCCAAAGCGTCATTGGCAAAGAAGCCCGCGCGCAGATCTTGGAGCGCGAAGGACGTCTGCCAGACGCGATTATGGCCTGCATAGGCGGCGGCTCAAATGCGATTGGCCTGTTTCATCCCTTCATCCACGACGAGAAAGTGCGGATGATCGGCGTCGAAGCGTCGGGCCATGGTCTTGAAACCGGGCAGCATGCCGCGGCTTTAAATGGCGGGGCGCCGGGCATTTTGCATGGCAATAAAACCTATCTATTGCAGACCGATGATGGCCAGATCGTAGACGCCCACTCGATTTCAGCCGGATTAGACTATCCTGGCATTGGCCCTGAGCATAGTTTCTTGCGCGATACGGGCCGCGCCGAATATCTCACCTGTACCGATACAGAAGCGCTCGAAGCGTTCCAGCTCTGCACGCGCCTGGAAGGGATTATTCCAGCTTTAGAGCCAAGCCATGCCCTGGCCCGGGTCGGCGAAGTGGTCACTAAGCTGGGCAAAGACGGCTTGTTAATCCTGAATATGTGCGGGCGCGGCGACAAGGATGTGTTCAGCGTCGCTGAGGCTTTGGGAGTGGAGATGTGAGTCGCGCTTTCGCGAACTATCCAAACCCTAGACAATCGATTAAATGCCCGAAATGACCTCTTTGACCCTTTACCGCATCACCTGCCCGCGCCAGCGCATCGCCCGCGCGATTGCTGATGAAGCCGTGGATAGCCGCGCGGCTGCTTATGCGAATATTGAAGGGCCAATGGCCTCAACCTATCGCTGGAAAGGCGTCGTGGAACAGGCCTTTGAATTCATCCTTTGGTTAAAGGCACCGACGGCAAATTTTGCGAAAATCGAAGCGATTGTGAAAGCTCATCACCCTTATGATGTCCCCGCCATTGTCGCTTTAGGGTGCGAACAGGTGAACGCATCGTACGCCCAATGGGTCGAAGACAATACGGACAGTGTTTAAATGCCGACATCCCGAATAGATGCGCGCTTTGCAGAGGTTAAAGCTGAAGGCCGCGCCGCCTTGGTCGCTTACCTGATGGCGGGCGATCCTGATCTGGAAACCTCGTATCGGGCGATGTGCGCGGTGCGCGATAATGGCGCTGACGTGATTGAGTTGGGCGCGCCGTTCACAGATCCGATGGCGGATGGACCGGCCATCCAAAAAGCCGCGCTGCGGGCGCTGGCGAATAAGACCTCTCTGACAGATGTGCTCTTGCTCGCCAAACGGTTTCGCAAGGACGACCAGAAAACGCCGGTCATTCTGATGGGTTATGCCAATCCTGTACATCGGTTGGGCTATGAGGCGTTTGCAGAGGCGGCCGCGGATGCTGGCATTGATGGCACCATTCTGGTCGATCTGCCGCCCGAGGAAGATCAACCGATCCGAGCGGCCTATGCGGCCCATAATCTCTCTGTCATCCGGTTGGCGACCCCGACGACGGATGCCGCGCGAATGGCAAAAGTCGCAGCGGGCGCGAGCGGGTTTCTCTATTATGTTGCGGTGGCGGGCGTGACCGGCGCGGGCTCTGCCGATCCCAAAGACATTCAGGCCGGGGTCGAACTGGCGCAGCGCGTCTCTGGCCTTCCCGTGTGCGTCGGATTTGGCATTAAGACCGGTCGCCAGGCGGCTGAAATGGCTAAAATCGCCGATGGGGTTGTGGTCGGGTCTGCTTTTGTGGAACATGCAAGACTTGCAAGTGTGGCCGAAACGCCACAAATTGCGGCAGAGAAGATGGGCGCGCTCGCTCATGAATTAAGTACGGCGCTTAAGGGTGGAGTGCCAGCCTCATAAGGTCCGCATTCGGACAAAGGGATCGGGAAACGATGAACTGGCTGACCAATTTCCGCACACCAGGCCTGAAAGGGCTATTATCCGGCACCAAAAAAGACACGCCCGACAATCTTTGGGTTAAGTGTCCGGTCTCGGGCGAGCTGGTCTATCGCTCTGACTTGGAAGAAAGCTGGTATGTCACTCCGGCTGGCGCCCATTTGCGCATCTCACCGCGCCGCCGTTTTCGTCTGTTCTTTGACACAGAGCGCTGGGAGCCGATCCCGTTGCCGCCTGTCCCGGCGGACCCGCTCAAGTTCCGAGATGACAAGCCGTACCCGTCACGGATCAAAGGCGCCAAGAGCAAAATTGCCAAACGCGACAAAGAAGAAGCGCCGGAGTCCGGATCGGTCTCGCCGATCGCTCAAGACGATTGCATGGCCGCGGCCTTTGGCAAGATTAATGGTATTCCGACTGTCGTTCTGGTCCAGGATTTTGCCTTTATGGGCGGATCGCTCGGCATGGCCGCGGGCGAGGCCTTTATCGCCGCGGCGCAAATGGCCGTGGCGCGCAAAGCCGCGTTCATTATCTGCACCGCGTCTGGCGGCGCGCGGATGCAGGAAGGCACACTGTCATTAATGCAAATGCCACGCTCGACGTTGGCTATTCAAGAAGTCAAAGATGCGGGCCTGCCTTATATTGTGGTCTTGTGTGATCCGACGTCCGGCGGTGTGTCCGCTTCATATGCGATGTTGGGCGATGTCCATATGGCGGAACCGGGTGCGATGATCGCGTTTTCTGGTCCGCGTGTGATTGAGCAAACCATTCGCGAAAAACTACCCGAAGGCTTCCAGCGTTCAGAATTCCTGCGCGAAAAAGGCGCCGTCGATATCGTCGTCGATCGGCGCGAGCTGAAGGCAACGGTGGCGCGTGTGCTGGGCCATTTGATGCCAAAGCGCGCAGCGGCGGAGAAAGACATCTCAACGCTGCCGGTCGAAGCCCCGTCAGCCGACGCGCCTACCCCGCGTCCCGACCAGGCTTGAGCGCCGACTCAGCCGCCGTCCTCGCGGCTCTGCAAAAATTTGAGGGCCTCTACCCTGAAACGATCGAGCTGTCGCTCGGCCGCATCTTAGATGTTTTAGAGACCCTTGGCCGTCCGCAAGATAAGCTGCCGCCGACCGTGCATGTCGCGGGCACCAATGGCAAAGGCTCAACATGCGCCTATTTGCGCGCCATGGCCGAAGCCGACGGGCTGAAAACGCATGTCTATACGTCGCCCCATTTGGTGCGTTTTAATGAACGCATCCGTTTGGCCGGTGAGCTGATCACAGATGACGCGCTGATTGCCTGGATCGACCGTGTCTATGAGGCCCTAGACGGGCGCCCGATCACCCGTTTCGAAGCCACCACAACCGTCGCCTTTTTGGCATATAGCGAGGTTCCAGCCGATCTCTTAGTGCTCGAAGTGGGTTTAGGCGGACGGTTCGACGCGACCAATGTCGTCGATGCGCCAGCGCTGAGTGTGATCACGCCCGTGGATTACGACCATAAGCAATTCTTGGGCACTGATCTTGCTAAGATTGCCGGTGAAAAAGCTGGGATCATCAAACCGGATATCCCCGTGGTTTCCGCTATCCAAGCCCGCGTCTGCGGGGATGTCATCCGAGCGCAAGCAGCGCGCCTCAACGCACCGCTATCTGCGCTCAGCATTGAAGACATTGAAAAAGTGCCCGAACGCGTCGCCCTGCCCGGCACCCATCAGCGCTACAATGCTGCTTTGGCCGGTCTCGCCATGCGCACGCTCTCGCAGCCACGGATTAGCGGCCAAGCGATCTGGACCGGCGCTCAACACGCCGACTGGCCAGCGCGCATGCAAAAGCTCGGCGATGGGCCGCTGACGGCGCTTGCCGGGGGCGTGGAGCTCTGGCTCGATGGCGGACATAATCCACACGCCGCCACGGCGATTGCGGAATTGCTGCGCGAAATGGGCGGACGCACGGTCATGGTCGCCGCGATGATTGCCAGCAAAGATCATGGCGGCTTCTTTCATGCTTTTAAAGGCATCATTGATGCGGTTTATACAATTCCGAACGCGCCCGGCCATGCTGGCGAAGCGCCCGACCGTTTGGCTGACACGGCGCGGCGTTATTTGCCACAAGCCGAAGCCTGCGCGTCGCTCGAAGCGGCGCTGCAATCGGCAGCGGCAAGCGGTCCCGACCGTATTCTAATTGGCGGCTCGCTCTATATGGCCGGGGAAGTTCTAGAAAAGAACGCACAATTACCGCAGTGAAGCAGCGATCTCTTCGCTTGTCATAAGCTGTACGATTTTGTCTTTGAGATAATCGAGCGTAATTTCCGCATGCGCGGTCTGCAATGAGCCGATGCAATCTGAAGCTAGGATCACGCGCAAGTCTCTTTGATATGCGTCAATCGCCGTCATTCGAATGCAAGCATGCGTGTTCACGCCGGCGATCACGACATATTCAGGATCGATTTCCGCCAGCACTTCATCAAGTTTGGTTTCAAAGAACCCGCTATAGCGCTTTTTATGAATGCGCAGATCTGCGTCTCGAACGTCCAAAGTCGCGTCAATTTCAGCGCCTGGCGTGCCTTCAATGACCGTCGAAATCTGATAGTCGCGCATTTCAAGAAACGCATCGCTCAAGTCAGCTTTGAATGTCTGGTAGATCCATATGAGGCCCAGGTCCTGTGCTCGAAACTCAGAAATGAGGTGATTTGTTCGGTCGAGCAGCGCCGCGCGCGCACGCGGCGACCAAGCCGATAAGAAGTCATTTTGAAGATCAATTAAAAGCAAACACGCCTTCATCTCAGCCCCTCAAGCGTTCTTGATCGTCAAACCGCCATCCACTGGAATCACGGCGCCATTCAAATAGGACGCCGCCGGCAAGCAGCAAGAGAGCGTGATATGCGCGACCTCTTCCGGGATGCCATAACGGCGGATCGGCACCCGGCGTTTGGCAAAAATCATTTTATGCTCGTCCGAGATTTCGGCATTGATATTGGTTTCAATCGGTCCTGGGCAGATCGCATTACACGTAATGCCCTCTCGACCCAAATCATTCGCCATGGCACGGGTCAGGCCGATCACACCATGCTTGGCGGCGACATAAGGCCCATTGCCAGGGGTCGCGCCCAGCCCTTCGGTGGATGAGATATTGACGATCCGCCCGCCCGTTTCCGTTTTCATCAGATAAGGCAGCGCTGCGCGGATCAGGCGTTGATGCGCGGTCAGCATGACAGTCACACTGTCCTGCCAAATCGCCTCATAGGCCTCGTCTGAAGGGTGCACAAGGCGCGCGAACCCGGCATTATTGATCAAGATGTCCAAGCCGTCAAACGCCGCCACTGTGGCATCGACTGCGGCGGTGATCGCGGCCGGATCTGACACATCCAGCGCGCAGGCTTGCACCTGGTCGAAGCCGGCGCTGCGGATCTCTTCGGCAACGGTTTCAACGCCCGCCAGGTTCAAATCGCTCGCCATGACATTCGCGCCTTCGCGCGCGAACAGATGCGCCGTCGCGCGCCCCATGCCGCTTGCCGCACCTGTAATCAAAACGGTCTTTCCCGCGATGGACCGATCGAGCTCTTGATAAGGGATCATCACCTGCCTCCTGTTTGCGACAGGCTAGCCCATCGCTTAGACAAAGCCAGCCCTTGTTTGGCCTCGGCGAGATCGCAAAAAGCCCACGCCAATGGCGCGGGCTTTTATCGTGTCTGATCGGGGAATTCCCAATGCGTATGGATTAGGTATTCTCTTTAATCCACTCTGTAATTTTCTGCTTCGACATGGCCCCAGGATGGGTTGCGGTGACTTTGCCATTTTTGAAAATCATCAAAGTTGGCAAACCACGAATGCCATATTTGGAGGCAGCCATCGGATTGTCATCGACATTGATCTTAGCGATTTTGATGTCAGCGCTCATTTCGTCGGCGACAGCGTCCAGGTGCGGCGCCATGGCTTTACAAGGACCACACCATTCTGCCCAAAAATCCACGACGACTGGCGTGTCGCTGGCCACCGCATCGTCGAAATTGTCATCATTAATATGTTCAGCGGCCATGTTGACCTCCTTTGAAACGTTCTCGTGGCGCATAAGATAGGGACTCTTTGCCAGGGTCAAACCCGGCTTTCAACACGGTTTAGCGATTCTGATAGGACATGACCCTCAAGCTCGATCAGATGCGGTCCATCCGTGTATAAAAGCGCGCAATTCACCGCCCGCTCGGGGTAAAGGGTCTGCAGAACCGCGCGATAGGCCGCCATCTGAACCAGATATGACGCATCAACGCTTTGAGCATCCTTCGGCGCCGGGCGATCTGTCTTATAGTCCAGGATCAAAATCTGGTCCGGCTCTATGATCAATCGATCGACCCGACCATTGACCAATTGCCCGCCTGGCAATGTGCCGACAATCGCCGCTTCATTGCGTCCTTTAGTTGAAAACAGTGATGCAAGGCTCGGCTCGGCGAACACCCGCAATGTCACGGCGAGCATCTCCTCAGCCGCGACTGGCGTCAATTCAGGATCGCGTGCCAGGAATTTGCGCCCGGCGGCCTGTCGCGCGTCTGGGGGCAGGTCCGGCAGTGTTTGCAACAAGGCGTGGATCAAGCGACCGCGTTTGAGCGCGGCGGCGCGGTCTCGGCCAAACGGGGCGAGCACAGCAGAGCGATCTTCCAGCAAGCGCGATGGCGCCGCCAAACGTTGTGGCGGCGCGGGCATTTGTGCGGCCCGTTTCAGCCAATCTGGCGCCGGCGGCGCTTGGCGGTCGGCGGATTCGGTCTTGGCCACACAGATTGGCGGAGCGCCATAGACGAGCGGCGCCTGTAAGTCGGTCTCGTCTATATTGCCGCCCAACAGCGCCTGCATGGCGGTCAAACACCACCGATACCAGGACGATTTGGCATAGCCTTGTTTGCTATTGCCGAGGCTGGCCCCGGCAATGATCAACTGATCTGAGGCGCGGGTGAGGGCGACATATAAGAGGCGGCGCGATTCGCGCTCGGCGGCTAAGTTCGCCGTCTCGCGCAGGTGCGCCGTCGCTTTGCAATCGAAGCGCGCAGAGGGGCTGTAGAGCGGGATGCCCGCATCGGTGAAGAACAAAGCTTCGCTCACCGGTTTGGTGCCGCTCGTGGTGTCGGGCAGGATCACGACCGGCGCTTGCAGACCTTTTGCGCCATGCACCGTCATCACCCGAACCGCCGCGTCCGGCTCGCCGAGCTCGCGTTTCAGAACCGTATTGCGGCCCTCAATATCCGCTAAGAAACGCTGCAGGCTGCGCGCTTCGCTCATGTCAAAACTGAGGCTTAGCGAGAGCAAGGCCTGAACCGGATCGCGCACCGGCTCGCCGAGGCGTTGGATCAGCCGATCCCAACCGCTTAGCCCGCCCGCGCGGCGCGTGGTCAGCGCCTGGTTTAGAAACTCAAAGGCCGACAGATGGCGCTGCGCCAAATGCGTTTCACAAAAGGCGCGGGCCGCTTGAACCTCTGGCTGTGTCGCGATTGCTAGGCGGTGCCACAGCGTTTCGCCGGGCGCGCGTCC
>JBCBYJ010000260.1:0-2739 GCA_039815905.1 Pseudomonadota bacterium
CCAGTCTGAGCGATCGACGGCTTGCAATCCATCTCGCAACAGCGCTGCATCGCGCGATGAAATGACGTCCGACGCGGCGATGAGTTTTGGCTTCACACTCGGCGCAGTGGGCGTGGCAGCCACACTGGCAAGGCTGGTAGTCATGCCCGCGGCAATGGTGAGTAAGAGTAGAGACAGAAGTCGATTTTGCATGACCGTGTTCGGTTTCCCTATCATTCCCGCCGTTGATACATTCTGATTCCGGTTTATACGCCGTATATGACCAGTTTCAGGCCATTTCGGGTCCGGGTCAAAACCAAAAGTGTGTATCTGACGAATGTTTCATGGTTCTATTCCAGCGCTGATTACCCCTTTCAAGAACGGGGCCATTGATGGCGACGCCTTCGCACAGCTGATCGAAAGACAGATTGCAGGCGGATCGTCAGCCCTTGTTCCCTGCGGAACGACCGGGGAATCTGCGACTTTGTCTCACGATGAGCACAAACAAGTGGTTGAACGCTGCATAGATGTTGCCGGCGGTCGAGTGCCAGTGATTGCAGGTGCCGGCTCCAATTCCACGCAAGAAGCGATCGAGCTTGTTCAGCACGCAAAAACCGTCGGCGCAGACGCGGCTTTGGTCATTTGCCCTTATTATAATAAGCCAGATCAAGCTGGTTTAGACGCTCACTTTCGGGCAATTGACGCAGCTGCATCGCTGCCAATCGTGCTCTATAATGTACCCAGCCGGACCGCTTCAGATCTCTTGCCGGAGACCGTCGGTGGGCTCGCCAAACTGCCCAACATCATTGGCATTAAGGATGCGAGCAATGATCTTGGCCGCGTGTCGATGCACGCCGCTTTGGCAGATGAGATGCAGTTTATTCAACTATCAGGCGAAGACCCATCCAGTCTTGGTCACCGCGCGATGGGCGGCACCGGATGCATTTCTGTGACCGCGAATGTCGCGCCGGAGCTGTGTGCTGAGATGCATGCCGCGTTCGATGCGGGCGATCTCAAAAAAGCGCAACAGATCGATCGACGTCTGACCCATATTCACCGCGCCATGTTCCTGTCGCCCTCACCCGGCCCGGCCAAGCATGTACTGGCTAAAATGGGCGTATGCAGCGATGAGGTTCGCCTGCCCATCGTCATGCCAGATGCCCGGACACGCGCTGAAATTGACGCTGCAATGAGCCGCGCCGGACTCGGCTGAGATCATGGCGAAACAAAACCAAACCAAAGGCCGAAGCGACGGCTTAGTCGCGGAGAATCGCCGCTCTCGCTTCGACTATACAGTCGAGGACACGCTTGAGGCCGGGCTGATGCTGACGGGCAGCGAAGTGAAATCCTTGCGCAATGGCAAAGCCAATATCGCCGAAAGCTATGCCTCCCTTGAAGAAGGCGAGCTGTGGCTGATCAATGCCGATATCCCAACCTATGATGGCGCCAATCGCTTCAATCATGCCCCGCGGCGCAAGCGCAAACTCTTAGTCTCGAAACGTGAACGCTCAAAACTTTCGCAATCCGTCGAGCGGGCCGGGCGCACGATTGTGCCTTTAAAGCTGTATTTTAATGAACGCGGCCTCGCGAAACTCTTGATCGGTGTCGCGACGGGTAAAAAAGCGCATGATAAGCGCGAAACTTCAGCCAAACGCGACTGGCAGCGGCAAAAAGCACGGCTAATGAAAGAAAGCTAAACGCTGCGGTTTAGGACTTTGGCAAACAGGCGTGGATCGACATTACCGCCGGTTAAAACAACCCCAACCTTTGTCCCTTTCGCCGCCTCTGGCAGGCGGAATAGTGCCGCCGCCAATGCGACCGCTCCGCCCGGTTCGATGACCACACGGAGTTGGCGGAAGGCAATCCGCATGGCTTCAAACGCGTGCTCATCCGTCACCGCGCAGCCCCCCGCCAAGCGGGATACCCCAATCGCCCAAGTCAACTCTCCGGGTGAGGGCGTTAAGATCGCGTCACATATAGATCGGGTTCCTGGCGCATTCTGTTGCAAGTGACCGGTTTCGAGAGAGCGTTGCCAGTCTTCATGGCCCTCAGGCTCTGCCGTCCAGACTTGGGTCAGCGGGCTCACTTTTTCCAGCGCCAAAGCAATGCCGCTAATCAAACCGCCGCCGCCCGTACAACAGATCAGGTGATCGAGATGTTCTCCCATCGCTTTGGCCTGTGCGGCCAATTCAAGTCCGACTGTGCCCTGCCCGGCTATGATCATCGGATCATCGAAACTCGGCACCAGCGCCGCGCCGCGCTCCGCCGCGATCTCTTCTGCGATTTCTTCTCTGTTTTCGCTGTCGCGGTCATATAGGCGGATCTCGGCCCCATCGTTTCGGACACCGGCTATTTTAACGTCTGGTGCATCGGCGGGCATCACAATCGTAGCCGGGATGCCCAAGCGGTTTGCCGCGCGCGCGATCCCTTGCGCGTGATTGCCTGATGAAAAGGCCACGACGCCTTTGCTCAATTCCTTATCAGGGATTTGCAGAAGACGATTGGTGGCGCCGCGAAGTTTGAAACTGCCCGTCTCTTGTAGACATTCAGCTTTGATCAACAGACTCGCCCCTGCAATCTCGTCAAGGACGCGAGACCGGAACACAGGCGTTTCTAAGACATGACTTCGGATCCGTTTTTGCGCCAGGACCACATCATTAGATGTCGGGAGGTTCCTCGTCATAATCCCGGCGCTAAGCTAGACCGAAGCACGGGTCAACTTAGAGGGTTTTAATTAGCGCGCGCGCGCCCGCCGCGATT
>JBCBYJ010000261.1:0-2730 GCA_039815905.1 Pseudomonadota bacterium
ATGGCAGGGGCAGTCGCCACCGAGCGATTGGAGCATAAGAGTCTTGAGCGTGCCATCGGGCCGATTCTGGTGGAAGGCTGGGTCTTGAAAGCAGAGCCTGCAAGGCGCGGCGTGCGGTTGGTCATTCGGACCCATGCGATAGGGGGTGTGGAGGCCATCGATCAGCCGCGCACGGTGCGGCTCACGCATATTTCATACTTACAAACCGAACCTGGCCGCTATGTCCGCTGTTGGGCGGTGCTGCGGCCGCCGCCCGCGCCGGTCATTGAGGGCGACTATGATTTTGACCGGCAAGCCTGGTATGGTGGGCTCGGCGCCGTCGGCTATGTCCAAGGGCGCTGCCGCGGTGGGACACTCGGCGCGCCGCGGCAGATCGGGGATGATCTTGCGCTACAGCTTGGCGAAGCGCGCCGCGAAGTGGCGCGGCATGTTCACGCGCGGGCCGGGACGCGGGCAGGGGGCTTTGCCGCGGCATTGGCCTCTGGCGACCGCAGCTTGATGGCGCCAGCGGACCAAGACGCGCTGCGGGGGTCTGGACTGGCGCATTTGCTCGCCATATCTGGCCTACATATGGGAATTGTGAGTAGGATTATATCCCTATTTGTCTGGCGCAGCTTGGCTTTGATCGAACCGATCGCCATGCGGGTGCCGGTCAAAAAGCCCGCTGCGGCAATCGCCTTATTCGCCTGCGGGGTTTACTTGATTATGTCTGGGGCGAGTGTCTCGACCCAGCGCGCGTATATTATGGCCTTGGTCTTCTTTGGGGCGGTGCTCTTGGACCGCACGGCTTTGACTCAGCGCTCATTAGCGATCGCGATGATCCTGATCATCCTGATCGCCCCTTGGAGCGTGCTGACCCCGGGCTTTCAAATGTCCTTTGCGGCAACCGCCGCCCTGATTGCAACCTATGAGGCCTGGCGGCGTCGGCGGGTCATACAATCGCGCGGAACTGGGCCGCGCGCGATCTTCTGGCTGAAATCCTTAGCGGTGACCTCGCTTGTTTCTAGTCTAGCGACCCTGCCATTTGCGCTGTTCCACTTCAATCGCATCGCCGGGCTGGGCATCTTTGCGAACCTGCTCGCCATGCCGATTATTTCTCTGATCAGTGCGCCCGCCGCGACGCTTGCTTTGATCTTAAGTCCATTCGGCTGGGACGGCCCAGCTTTGCGGGTCTTTGGCCTGTCATTAGAGGCTGTGCTCGCGATTGCCCATATGCTGTCGTCTGATCCCGACAAGAGTGGCCTCACCTGGCCACGTATGCCGGGCGAAAGTCTCTTGGCCTTTTCAATCGGCGTCACTGTGCTCTGTTTGAGCCGGTCCTGGCGGCTAAGCCTTGGGGCAATGCTCGTCACGAGTTGTATCGGCTTCGCGCTCTGGGCGCACGCAGCGACCCCGCGCATCCACTGGGCGCCCTCTGGCGCGGTGTTTCTTGAATCCGCAAACGGCGCGGTCGAAAAGATCGACTGGATCAAAGGCGACGGACTAGATCCGCTGCAATTCTCCAAAACCCCCAGCACGCGGACATGTCCCCAAGAGACCAGATGCGACGTCGCTTTCAATGGAAAAACGCTCGTCTTAGATGCGCGCCCCCATGCTGAAGGCTGCGCTGCGATCTCTCAAACGCCCCGGGACAGCGTCGTGTTCGCTGCAGATCGCGCGTGCGCCATTGCCGGACTCGCAAGCCCGGTGGGCGACCAAGGCGTCGAACCTGACGCCCGGTCTCGGACACGTTTCATGGGCGCCTCATCGGCTCAAACGATCACTTGGTCCGAGATGGTCCAAGACAATGGCATCACGCTAGAATGGCGCGCGGGTCATTTCCACAAACGCCGCAAACTGAAGTGCGGGCAACGCCCTTGGCGGCCCTGTTTGCACCAAGAGGCGGACGACCGCCTTATTCGTACTTCCGAATGAGCGCGACCAATTGGCCTTGAACACGCACCCGGTCAGGGCCGAAAATGCGGGTTTCATAGGCGGGGTTGGCGGCTTCCAGTGCGACCGAGTCGCCTTTCTTGCGCAAGCGTTTCAAAGTCGCTTCCTCATCATCAATCAGCGCCACGACAATATCGCCTGAATTGGCGCTATCGGTGCGGCGAAGAATGACGATGTCGCCGTCGAGGATCCCGGCGTCGATCATCGAGTCGCCTTTGACCTCAAGCGCATAATGGGCGTCGCTATCGGCATATTCCTCAGGTGGTGTGACCCGGTCGACTTCGTTCTGGATCGCAGTGATCGGGACACCCGCAGCAATTCGGCCGAGCACAGGGATGCTGCTCCGCCCCATTTGCGGGGCTTGCGAGCCGACAACACTTGGGCGGAAGGCCTGACGCCCGCGCGGCGGCGCCGCTGGCGTTGCCGAATCTGGCATTTTCAACACTTCTAGAGCCCGAGCCCGATTGGCGAGACGGCGAATGAATCCGCGTTCTTCCAAGGCGACGATCAAACGATGGATGCCTGATTTTGACGCCAGGTTGAGCGCTTCCTTCATCTCATCAAAGGAGGGTGAAACACCGTCGGCTTTGATGCGTTCATGGATGAATAGAAGCAGCTCTTTTTGCTTAGTTGTGAGCACGAAATTTCTCCGCAATAACGAATCTGTTCTTGATTTGTTTATTCTCGTTCTGTTCTTTTGTCAAATTCAAAGCGAAGCAGGCTCATAATATGTGTGTCCCACAGCTCATCGGCGATGGGAGTCGTCTGTCGCCGGGTGCCTTCATGAACGAAGCCAGC
>JBCBYJ010000262.1:0-2698 GCA_039815905.1 Pseudomonadota bacterium
CCGGTGGCGAGATAGGCGGTCTCGAAATAGTCCGGGATATGGTTCAGGCGGTCTGGATTCAGCCCGACATCTTCTGGCGCAAATTCCTGTTCGGTATCGGCCATTTAGATCTCTCCGCGTTTCGCCGCACGGCTCAGCTCGCGCGCGATGATGATTTGTTGGATTTGGGTTGTGCCCTCGTAAAGCCGGAAAATGCGCGCATCCCGAAAGAAGCGCTCAACCCCATAATCCGCGACATAGCCCGCGCCGCCAAAGACTTGCACCGCCCGGTCGGCGACGCGCCCCACAGCTTCGGAAGCAAACATTTTGCAGCATGAGGCCAGCATCGTGACCGGCTCTCCGGCATCGCGTTTCTGAGCGGCGTCTAAGATCATACAGCGCGCCGCATAGGCTTCGGCCTGGCTATCGGCGATCATCGCTTGGATGAGCTGATGTTGCATGATCGGTTTGCCGAATTGTTCGCGCTCCATGGCGTAATTGACCATCTCGCTGATCAAACGCTCCATCATACCGGTGCAAACGGACGAAATGTGCAAGCGCCCTTTATCGAGCACACTCATCGCGACTTTGAAGCCTTCGCCTTCGCCCGCCACGCGCATATGCGCCGGCACACGGGCATTGTCGAAATTCACATCACAAATGTGTGCGCCTTGCTGGCCCATTTTCTTTTCTGGTTTGCCAACGGTCAGGCCTGGTGTGTCACGCGGCACGATAAAGGCGGAGACGCCTTTTCCACCTGGCTCATCCGGATTGGTTCGCGCCATCACGGTGAACAAGTCGGCGACATTCGCATTGGTGATGTAGCGCTTGCCGCCACTCAAGACGTAGTCGTCGCCGTCTTTCGTCGCCTTGGTGCGAAGCCCGGCCGCATCCGAGCCCGCTTCAGGCTCGGTCAGCGCAAAGCTGGTGACAATCTCGCCGCTGGCAATACCCGGCAGATACTTTTCTTTCTGCTCCTCGGTTCCAAACAAGACCAAAGCCTGAGACCCAATCCCGATATTGGTCCCAGCTGCCGAGCGGAACGCCGGCGATGTCCAACCCAACTCGAACCCAACGCAGCATTCGGTTTCCATGTCCAAGCCGAGACCGCCATAGGCTTCCGGGACAGCCAGCCCAAACAGGCCGAGCTCTTTCATTTCCTGGACAAGCTCATCTGGCACCAAATCATCTTCGGCGACTTGCGCTTCAGCTGGCACACAGCGCTCGCGCACAAAGCGCCGCACTTGATCGATCAAAGCCGCCCGAATCTCAGGATCAAAAGCCATGGCGAATTCCTCCTTCACAGCACAATACGCGGCGCGCGCCCGCAAGTCGAACCCTGACGCCCCGTCACGCTGGAGAAATGTGCGGGCTTTGCTATTTATTCGGCGCGGGAGAACCAAGCATGCAAGCAAAACTCATCACCGAAGGCGAATTTTCCGGATGGTCGACTTGGCCAAATGAACCCTTCGAACACGATGCGGCCGGTCCATTTTATCTCAAGCAAGACACGGACGGACAGATGATTGCTGCGTTCCGTGCAGAGACAAAGCACATGAATGCTGGCGGCGTCGTGCATGGCGGCGCGTTGATGACGTTCGCAGATTTCGCCCTGTTCGCGCTCGCCCATACCGGCGAAGACGACGGCTATGGCGTGACTGTCGCCTTTACTTCGGAGTTTTTATCCGGAGCTAAAGAAGGCGAGCTGATTGAAGCGCGCGGCGAAGTGGTCGGGGGCGGGCGCTCAATCACGTTTGTGCGTGGTTTGATCACTGCCGACAATCGCCCCGTCTTGAACTTTTCGGGGACGATCAAAAAGCGTCACAAACCCGCCACGACAGCATGACCCGGATTGGTACGCCGCTCGCAGCGACTGCAACCAAAGTCCTGTTCTTAGGGGCTGGCGAGCTTGGCAAAGAAACCATTATCGAGTTGCAAAGGTTCGGCGTCGAAGTGATTGCTTGCGATCGCTATGCGAACGCACCCGGTATGCAGGTCGCACATCGCGCGCACGTCTTCGACATGACCAATCCAGCGGCCTTGCGAAAAGTTATAGAGACCGAGCAACCCGATTTGATTGTGCCTGAAATCGAAGCCATCGCGACCGATGAGCTTGCGGCGATCGAAGCCGAAGGTCTCGCCACCGTCATCCCCACGGCGCGCGCCACGCAATTGACCATGGACCGCGAAGGCATTCGGCGCTTAGCGGCTGAAACACTGGATCTGAAAACCAGTCCCTACGCGTTTGCCAGCGATGCTGAGACGCTCGCCCGCGAAGCCGAACGGATCGGCTATCCGGTCTTTGTCAAACCGGTCATGTCCTCGTCCGGCAAAGGACAATCCAAAGTCGATCTCCCATCAGATATTGGCGCAGCGTGGCAGCATGCCCTAACCGCAGGGCGCGGAAACCAAGTTCGCGTGATCGTCGAGGGCGCGGTCGATTTCGAATATGAGATCACGCTGCTGACAGTGCGTCACCGAGACGGCACAGGTTTTTGTGCGCCCATCGGGCATCGCCAGGAAAGCGGTGATTATGTCGAAAGCTGGCAGCCGCAACCGATGCACGCAACGGCGCTCAAGACGGCCCAAGACATGGCCCGCAAAGTGACGGACGATATTGGCGGCCTCGGCGTATTTGGAGTCGAGCTTTTCATCAAAGGCGACCAAGTTTGGTTCTCGGAGGTTAGCCCGCGCCCGCACGATACCGGTCTCGTCACAC
>JBCBYJ010000263.1:0-2696 GCA_039815905.1 Pseudomonadota bacterium
CCGAATTGTCGCTTATGGCAAAGGCGTCGCCAAACACGTGCTGCCGAACGCGCCGTCTCAAATGCATATGGGCGCCAGCTCAAAATAGTCCGTGCTCAGGGCACAAGAGCGACCCTTAAGCCCCAGAGCGAGACCACGCAGAGATTTAGTTCGCGAACGCGAGATCCACGGAACGCGCCACCGGCTTCAGGAAGTATTCCGCGATTGAACGACGGCGGGTGACGATCTCGGCGGAGACTGTCATGCCATTGGCGAGCTGTCCGATATAACGGCCTGTGCCAATTGACGGCTCTTCAAAACTGACCCGGGCGAGGAAATAAACCAGTCCCGTTTTCTCATCGACAAACGTGCCAGGCGACACGAAGGTAATCGTGCCTTGGGCTTTGCCAAAGCGATTAGGATCAAACGTCGATACGACCAACTCAGCCGCCTGACCCACATGGATATTGGCAATGTCTTGCGGCTGAACTTGCACTTCAGCGATCAGAGGGGCGTCATTGGGCAAGATGTCGAGCACGACGTCTCCACGGCCGACCACGCTGCCGGTGCCCGCGATATGGATCTTCTTGACTTGACCATCTGCCGGGGCGGTAATGGTCATATTGTCAGAGATGAAGTTTAGCGACTGCAATGGGTCTTGCAGCTCGGCCAAGCGAGCGGCAATTTCGGCGCGCTTGGTTGACGCGTCCCGGCTAAAGGTCGCGCGGCTCTTTTGCAGCTCAGACTCGAGCCGCGAAATGTCGGCCTCGCCTTGCTCGACGCGCGATCGGGCTTCGCTCAACGCCTCTTCGGCCCGTAACTAATTTGATTGGGCTTCAAGGAATTGCAGGCGAGATGTGAACTCTTCCGCGAACAGGGCTTCTTGAATTTCAAACTGCTCTTTGGCGGCGCTGACTTGCTTTTCTTTTGACGCGATATTCGTGCTTGCCGCGTCGCGCTCGGAGGTCGCGATGCGCAGCTGTTGGCGCAGGGTCGTTTGGGCCGCTTGCTGTTCAGCCATGGACTGGTTGTAAAGGATCCGCTCCTCTGCCACTAAGGCGCGCCATTTGGAGTCAAACTGCTCAAAATTTGGGGCACGGTCTTCAATCACCGCGTCCAAACGCTCGGCCGAGACTTGGAATGCGACTTTCTGCGCGATCAGTTTTTGCAGCTCACCGCGCGCCGTTTCAGGGCGCAGTTTGAGCAGCGGATCGCCGCGTTTGACCGATTGGCCTTCTTCGACAAAGACGGTTTCGACAATGCCGCCATCAATATGCGATAGCTCATAGAGCGGGGCGCTTGGGACAATCTCACCAGCGGCGACCGACAGCTCGCGCACTTTGGCGAAATTCGCCCACACTAAGAGCGCGAAAATCAGGCCGCAAAGCGTGAAGACAAGCAGACGAGAATAGATCGGGTCCGGCCCCTCTTCCAACTCAATGGGGAGCGCAAGACGGGTGCGTTTGCTGATCGTTTCGAGATTTTCAGTCGTCATAGTATACTCCCTGCCTAAGCTTGATTTGCGGCTGGTTTGGAAAAATAGGTGGCCATGAATTTCGGGACGATTTCGTCCGGCGTATCGAAGCCCGCGACCATGCCGTCTTCAATCCAAAGGACTTTGTCGGCGAGGCGCATCAGGCTCGGGCGATGCGTGCTCATCAACATGGTCGACGTGCCGCGTGTGCGGTCCAGTTCGGCGCGCAGGGCCATTTCGCCATCATGGTCGAGCGTATCGGCTGGATTGTCCAAAACTCGGATCGCGTCGCGCTTCACGAACGCCCGGCAGAGCGCAATGCGGCTCTTCAAAGCATCTGGCCAAGTGGCCATGTTACGTCGGCTCATGCGGGTCTCTAAGCCTTCGGGTAAGACGTCGCCAAAATAGTCGTGCAGGCCAAAGCGCAGCGCGATGGCTTGAATGTCATCATCGGTCGCTTCGGGGCTTGCGAGGCGCAGATTTTGCGCAATCGAGCCGTGATAAAAGTCCGCCACTTCAAGCGCGGTGCCAATGCTTTGGCGCCAAGCGCCAAGATTAATCTGGCGCAGATTGATGCCATCGACGCGAATAGAACCAGCTTGCGGTTGATAGAGACCGAGCAGGGTCTTCAGCGCCGTGGTCTTGCCCGCACCGGACGGGCCGCACAGGACGATGAATTCGCCCGGCTGTACTTTGAATGAAAGCTGTCGCAAGGCCGGTTCACGCTTGGCGTTAAAGCGGAAGGCGACCCGGTCAAACTCAATCGCGCCGCTAAATGTGTGGGTCACGGACGGCGTTTTTTCGGGGGTCCGCTCTGGCTTGATGCCCATAAGTCGATCGATTTGCTGGAAGCTCTGCACGGTCTGACCGAGCACCATGCCCGAGAGGAACATGCTGCGGATCGGATTCAGGACTTTCCAGGCCAGCGCCATACAGGCGATCAGCGCGCCTTGGCTGAGATCACCAGATGCCGCCATCAGTGTACCAATGGCGAGCGTTGCGACCCCGGAAACGGTGACCAAGGATTGCGCGACGGTCTCGGTAAACAGATTGAATTGGCGCATTTTCAGCGTCGCCGAAGCCGAGCGGGCGCTCGATTCGCGATAGCGCTCTAAGAAGACCGACTGGCAGCCGAGATTTTGGATCTGGCTTTGCTGAGTGACCATTTCGATTGAAAGGTTTTGTAAATCATTTTTGGCCTGGCCCATTTCGCTGACGGCACGCTTGCTGGCCGGAATCGACC
>JBCBYJ010000264.1:0-2658 GCA_039815905.1 Pseudomonadota bacterium
TGCGGGTCAGCGAAGAGGAAGAGCAACTCGGCCTCGACCGCGCGGACACTGGTGTCGAAGCCTATCCGGAGTTCGCCTCCTAACCAGTTTGCCCGCCTCGGATCGTTCCGGGGTGGGCAATCCAACGCTTCCTTTTTCGGAAGCGTTTCCTCCCGACTTAACCCCCCGGCGCACACAGCTCCGGGGGTTTTTTCGTCAAAATCATGGCTGTTAGCGCCGTTTTAAGGCCGCGCTTGTAATTTCATTCTTGGTTCAGAACGTCCGTCCCAACCCGGAGTGTAGATTATGGCGAATTCCATCGCAGAAGCGGCGCCGATCCGCGAAGTGTCAGATCCGGTTTGGCGGATTATCACCGGGACTGCTGCGTTTGCGCTGGGCGTTTTTATCTGTGGCAGTGTCGGCTCTTATGACCCGCTTGACCCAAGCTGGAATGCTGCCACCGACCGCGAGGTCGCCAATCTGTTTGGCGCCACCGGAGCCGTCTTTGCCGATGTGATGCGCCAGCTCCTCGGATGGTCGGCTTGGGTTGCCGGGCTGGCCTTGATGATCGGCGGCGCGATGCGCACCGTATTGATCGGTGCGCCACGCATTCGCCGTTGGTTTTTAGGCTTCCTCTTCGTGCCTCTGTCTGCCGCGAGTTTCGCCTCCTGGCCGGTGCCAACCTCATGGCCCCTCAGAGCAGGCCTCGGCGGCGCCGTTGGCGACGCGCTGCATGGTCTCACGACAATGCCCTTTCAAGCTTTGCTGCTGCCGATGCCAGAAGTGCTGTCTGGTTTGGTCGCTGGGGCGCTTGCATTATTATGCGCCTTTGCCGCACTTGGGTTCCGCCGCGGGGATGCGCGTCTCTTGCAAGCAGCGGCGGCCCAGTCGAGTGCGCGGGCGGCGCGCCGAGCGGGAGGAATGTTTGGCCGCATAAATTTGCGACGAAAATCCGCCGTGCCGTTCGAACAGGATGAGGCCGATCTGTTCCGGATCAAGCGCCGCGATGATCCGATTGAGGCGGATCTGGTCGAGCCAGATCTGGACGATGCTCCGGATGACGAAGCAGCCAAAACGCTGGCGTCGCCGCAAGCCGCGGCAAAATCCCTGACGGTGACTGCCCCGCGCTCAGCAACCATTCCTAAGCCCAGAGTAAAGCGCCCGCGCAAAGGGCGCGGCAGCAAAGTCCCACCGCTCGATCTCTTGCAAGTCCCACCGGCCCAGCGCAGCGAGATCGATGAGGAGGCTTTGCTTGGCCAGGCCAACCGCTTAGCCGAGGTGCTGCGCGAATTTGGCGTGCGCGGTCGCATCCGCGAGGTTCGCCCTGGCCCGGTTGTGACTCTGTTCGAACTTGAGCCAGCCGCCGGGGTAAAATCCGCTCGCGTGATTTCGCTCGCCGATGATGTCGCGCGCTCTATGAGCGCCGTTTCGTGTCGGATCGCGGTGGTCCCTGGCAAGAATGCAATCGGGATTGAGTTGCCAAATGAAGAGCGCCAAACGGTCTATTTGCGCTCGCTGCTCGACCATGAGATTTACACCAAATCCAAAGCCGCTCTACCGATGGCGCTGGGCGAAGATATTGGCGGTGCACCGACGGTCGTTGAGCTTGCAAAGATGCCGCACCTATTGATTGCCGGGACCACCGGTTCGGGCAAATCGGTGGGCGTCAATGCGATGATCTTGTCGCTGATCTATAAGCTACCACCAGAAGAGTGCCGTTTCATTTTTATTGACCCAAAAATGCTCGAACTCAGCATCTATGAGGGCATTCCACACCTCTTATCACCCGTGGTGACCGACCCGAAGAAAGCTGTCTTGGCGCTGCAATGGGCGGTGCGCGAGATGGAGATGCGGTATGAGCTGATGTCCAAAGCGGGCGTCCGGAATCTGGCGGGCTTCAATAAAAAGGCGGCCGAGTTCCGCAAACGCGGAGATCACATGACCCGCAAAGTCCAAACTGGGTTTGATGATCGCGGTAAGCCGCAATATGAGACTGAAATTCTCCCCCTCGACCATATCCCGAACTTGGTCATTGTGATCGACGAAATGGCTGATCTGATGATGGTCGCGGGCAAAGAGATTGAAGGCTGCGTGCAGCGCTTGGCGCAAATGGCACGGGCCGCGGGCATCCATTTGATCACAGCGACGCAGCGTCCATCAGTGGATGTTATTACTGGGACCATCAAAGCCAACTTCCCAACTCGGATCTCGTATATGGTGACGACCAAGATCGACTCGCGCACCATTCTTGGTGAGCAAGGCGCTGAACAGCTGCTCGGCATGGGTGACTTGTTGTATCAAGCCGCTGGCGTAAAAACCAAACGCTGCCACGGCCCATTTGTGTCAGACGAGGAAGTGCAGGCCGTCGTGGACTGGTTGCGCGAGAATGGTGGTGAGCCGGACTATAATCCAGAGGTCTTGGAAGAGCCGGAAGATGGCACCGGCAGTGCCATCATGGATGCCATGCTTGGCACGTCGACGGGTGACAAGGATGAAGATCTCTTTGCGCAAGCCATGGCGATTGTGTTGCGCGACAAACGCGCTTCGACCAGCTATCTCCAGCGGCGGTTGAAGGTCGGCTATAACAAAGCCGCGACGCTGATAGAGCGGCTCGAAGATGAAGGCGTCATCTCCGCCCCGAACCATGCTGGCAAGCGGACCATTCTAAAACAAGGCGAG
>JBCBYJ010000265.1:0-2633 GCA_039815905.1 Pseudomonadota bacterium
GTGCCCTACCTCCCTGTCTTTTTAAGCGAGGTCCACTCTGGCCCCGCCATTTTCATTTGTGGGACTATGACTGCAACAGCCATGACGCATTCGCAAGGATTATCACGCTCAGCGCGAGTCAGCCCTCCACAATTAACCCTTATGCTCAAATCCAAGCGTTGAAGGAGTGTTAACGCCTGCGCCCGCCAGAGTCAGCGCAAGACCGCGCGTCTCGGTCAAGGTCCCGATCGCCACAAAGCCGGGAATGGGTTGATCCGTGCGCGCAGAGATCAAAATGCGATAATCGTCGCCGCTGGTGCACTGTTTAAGAATCGCGCCGACTTGATCGCTCGGCGCGGCCAGTGGCACGTGATCCAGCCGGATGTCTGCGCCGCAGCCAGATGCGTCGGCCAAGCGCATCGCGTCGATTAACAGCCCGTCCGACACGTCGAGGCTGGACGCCGCAAGCTCGGCAACGGTCTTGGCGGCGCCGATCGGACTGATCGCCGGGACCCGATAGCGCGCCGCGGTTTCAGGATCTTGTCCCGCTTTCGCCGCGGCGAGGCCTAAACCACCCCACCCGATCTCGCCATTGATCAGCAGCGTGTCGCCCGGCGCCCCGCCATCCCGCCGCACCGGGCCTTTGGCGATACAGCGGCCGGTCAGGGTCAAAGTCAGCGCCAGCGGCCCGTTTATTTGCACCAAATCCCCGCCAATGAGCGAGATCCCGAAGGCTTGGAGGTCTTTGCCAATGCCGGTCATCAAAAGCTCAAAGGCCCGTTCATCTCGGTCGACCGGCCAGGCAATCGATAAGAGCGCTTCGAGCGGTTCTGCACCCTTGGCGTGAATGTCGGAGACGTTCACCCGGAGCAGCTTCTGGCCAATCGTGTCGAGCGGATCATCTGGCAAAAAGTGCACACACTCAATCAGCGTATCCATCGTCGCCAGGGTTGGCCCGATGGTCCGCAAAAGCGCCACATCATCTCGCAATCCCGCCGCCCCGTCAGCGGTCACGAGCGGCGCGATGTATCGCGTGATCCAATCGGTTTCGTGCATAGAGCCTCCGCGCGGAAGCTAGACCTTATGCTTCTTCAGGCCGCAAGTCTTTAGAGACATTATCGAGCACGGCATTGACGAAATTGGCTTCGGTCTTGTCAAAGAAATCGTGCGCGAGCGAGACATATTCATCGAGTAAAATGCGCCGAGACAGGTCTGAATGCGCGACCAATTCCGCCGTCGCCGCCCGCAGGATAGAGCGCGTCGTGGAGTCCAATCGAGACAGCTTCCAGCCCTTTGAAAGTCGCGCCAAGATGGCTGTATCGACGGTCTTCTGGTGCTCGATCGTGGCATTGACGATCGATTTGAACAGGTCCGGATCAGCCTCTTCCACTGGATCTTCGTCCGGCCCGAGCCCAAGCCGGTCATCCATCAAGTCGCGGATCGCGGCTTTCCCGCTCTGACCGCTCTGTTCCATTTGATAGAGCGCTTGCACGGCCGCCAGCCGGGCGCCCGCACGCCGCGCGCGGATGACTTCAAATGGGATTTTCTGTTCGCTCATCGCGCGTCCATGCCACTTACGTCCAGAAAAGGCTATTGCCGATGCGCGCCGGGACTGCGTTTCGCTAGCGCACAAACTTTTTGCGGAGCTTCAGCATTTCCAAACACGCAATCGCAGCGTCTCCGCCTTTGTTTCTCTGGGCACGTTCGGCGCGCACCAATGCCTGCGCTTCATTGTCCACGGTTAGGATGCCATAGCCGAGTGCCACTCGGCGATCAGTGGTTAGAAACATCAGACCGCGAGCGCTCTCGCCGCACACATAATCATAATGCGTCGTCTCGCCCCGGATCACGCAGCCAAGGGCGATATAGCCATCATATTTGGCGCTATCGGCCGCCATAGCAATCGCGCCAGGCACTTCAAACGCGCCGGGCACCAGAATGGTCTCGATCTCACATGGCTCACCTGAGGCTTCGAGCGCTTCACGTGCGCCTTTCTCTAATTCCTCAGAGATGTGCGCGTAGTACGGAGAGTTCACGATCAAAATGCGATGAGTCATGGCAATTAGTCCTTATCAGATAGCGGTCGCCAGCCCTCGATTGACAATCCATAGCCATCGAGACCTGCCACCCGCGTGGGTTCGGTATCAGAGAGATAAATCATTTTGCGCACGCCCAACTCGCGCAAAATCTGCGCGCCGACGCCATATTCCCGCAGCGGGGCATGCGTGTCCTTGGGCTCCGACGTCTTCATGCCAAGACGTTCCGCCAGCGCGTTCGGGCGCATTGTGTTGACGAAGACGACGACCCCTGGCTCATCGGCCTCAGCGATCAGCTTCATGGCCCGTTCGACCAGGCCCTCACGCGGCCCTTTCTCGCCAAGAATATCGGCCAGCACATCGGTGCGGTGAACCCGAACAATGGTCGTGGCGTCGCGCTCAATCTCGCCATGCACGATGGCGATATGTTCGCTATTGTCGATGGCATTGCGAAAGATAACGGTCTTAAAGCCGGCGCCATATTGGCTTTCTAATGGTGCATCGACCCGGCGCTCTAAATAGCGGTCATGCTTGCGACGGTACTCGATCAGATCCGCAATCGTGCCGATCTTAAGGCCGTGAAGCTGCGCGAAGGATACCAGCTCTGGCAGGCGCGCC
>JBCBYJ010000266.1:0-2628 GCA_039815905.1 Pseudomonadota bacterium
CAAGCCGTCCGAGGACCGGGTAATAGCAGCGATCGAAAAACTCTTTCATGGCGCCTGACAAAGCGGCCAGGTTCTCCGGCGCGGCAAACAGAAACCCGTCCGCCGCCAAGAGATCATCCGGCATCGTCTCTTCGGCGCGCTGCAACACGGTTTCGGTTTCAGTCTGCGCCGCGTCATAGGCCGCGTGCGCCATTTGCTGCGTGCCGCCAGTGCGAGAGTGATAGACAATCAATAATCGAGCCATATCTCGTTCTAACCTAAGATCGCGATTGGCCAAGCGCGCCGAAGAGTCTTGTCAGAGCGTCTCACGAATCGCGGCAAAAGAGCGGGATGAAACATGTCCTTCCATTCGCCGTCCTGTCCCTTGCCGCCTGCGCGCAACCGGTTGCCGCGCCGGTTTCGACGGACCCCGCCCGGTCGATTTACTGGTCAGATGGCGATAGCGGGCGAATTGATGGGATGAAATTTCGCTTGGCCGATGTCGATGCGCCGGAGACTGGCGGGGTCGGCGCCCGCGGCGGAGCGAAATGCGAATATGAGCGTGAGCTTGGGTTTGAAGCCAAAGCCTTCATGGTCGATCTGACCCGTGATGTTGATTTGACGATCACTGGCTCAAACGGTCCGGATCGATATGAGCGCGAAGTCATCACTTTGTCAGTCAATGGCGAAGATATTGGCGCGCTCGGGATTGCGGCGGGCCATCTTGGCCCCTGGCCACATAAAGGCCGCCGCGCATTGAGCCCGAAACCCGATTGGTGCGGCGGCGGCGCGAACGATCCGGTCGGTTAGCATTTTCCGACTCTACAGCGCGGCAAAACCCCAATAGGGTCCATAGCGCGTGATAAAAATATAAAAGCGGGAGGTCAGACATGCTGATGAACTCGACCTATAGAATGGTTCCTGGCGGACTGATATTGGCGGCGCTGTTGAGCGCCTGCGCAACCGCGCAAGAGGAGGCGCCCGCGCCGCAAATGTCACTTGGCAACGGCGCGGCGAATATGATTCAAATGGACGGGCTGACGCGCGCAGAAACTGTGACGCAATTCTCTGAAGTCCGGGTCGATGGCGAGGCCGTCTACATGTTTCGCGGCGACTCGACGGCGATCACCTTTCCGAAAGTGGTCATCGAAGACCCTGGCTTTATCGTGCTGCACCCTGTCATAGATGGCCGCCCGAATGGCGACATGGTGTCAGGCTTCACTTATCTGGATGCCGGCGAAACCGAGCAAGTCACAATCCAAATTGACCATCCCGCCGATGTCGGGACGCCATTCCTCGTCATGCTCCACAGCGATGTTGATGGCGATCGTGTGCTCGATTTCAACTTTGTCGAAGACGGGATCAATGTCGCCGATACAGCCGTGTTTGAAGGCACGAAGATGATTGCTCACATTTTCGCGGTTCCCGAATAGGCCTCTAGCTCGGGCGAACGGTCCAGACCACGTGATCGCCTGATATTTCAGCCTCTAAATCGTACCGGACGCGCATGGATTGCAGGGCGCCGCGCCAGAGTTCTGTCCAACAGCGCAATAAGATCTCACGGTCCACGCCTTCTAATCCGCGGGCAATGCGCAAACCCGTCTGCTCCAGCGTGTAAACCGTCTCTGTTTGCGCGCGCACCTCGCAAGCATCGCCCATGCCGGGCAGGATCTTTGTCAGGAAGGCCGCCGCATCGCTAAGGTCACCATCCTTGGCGCCAATCGTTTCGGCCAGCGCCGGAAATTGCTGCAAGCCGGTTAAGCGTGCCGCGCGCTGACCAAGCTCGAGCGTGCGGTCTTTGCCAATCACTTGTGTGAGCGCGTGCAAGCCATTGCGAATGTAAGCCAGCGCATAATTGCGATTGGCTTTGGCCAGGCGCGCCTCAGACCAATCCGTTGCAGGCGGTTCGGGTTGTGCGGCGGGGTCGAAGTCTGGCGGGCGCTCGTCTGGCGCGAATTGTAAGCGCGTCTCTGGAGAGAGATCATGATCATATTCTTTGAAATAGCCGCACAGGCCGAACTGCCCGGTCACGTCCTCTGAAACACAAACATAGCCAAGACGCGGATTACCGAGGCTGACCCCGTTTTGGGCGTACCAGCCGTGCAAGAATCCCCGGCTCGCCTCGACTGGAATGCCGCATATGGCCGGGCCAGCATACATCCAGCGCGGATAGCGAAACCGCACCCAAGCTTTGGTTTCTGACTCTTCCATATATTCAACGGCGACACCGCCTATGCCATTCGAGAGCACGTGATACTTGGCGCAGGCAATCGCATCGGGGTCACCAGCAAGTCCGAGTTTCTCAAAACTGGAAAGGAATTTTTCCTCATGCTGTCGCCGAAACAGCCGGAACATCCACTCATAGACCGTCGATTTCCCGGCTTCGACGGCGACCATCAATTGAAGGCCGAGAAAATACTGATGATGCAGGTCCGCTTGGGCCGCGATGGCGTCAGAAGACATGACTAGGCTGCCGTCGCGGTTTCGGACGGGGGCGGTGTGAGATGGGCATCGATGACGCGATTAAACGCATCGAGCGCGCCTTCAAAGCGGCCAAACAATAGGTGCTCATTGGCCCCTGATTTTAGCGTACTTTGTATGCTTTCGCCGATCACAAAGTCTTCATTCAGTGTGGTGCGGGTGATCTCA
>JBCBYJ010000267.1:0-2586 GCA_039815905.1 Pseudomonadota bacterium
CCAGTCATCGCAAACATCCATACGGGAATGGCAGCGATCGGGTTCGGATCATTTGCCAGCTGCAAGATCACCGGTTCATCGCCCATACGCCCGCGCAACACAATTTCAGACATAATCGAACTGAGATGCAGCATAGTTGTGTTGGGCTCCGTCAATTATGGTAAAGCGAACCTTACCGAAACCAAGGAATGCAACCCATATGCCGAAACCTTTGAGTTGCCATGTTTGATGAACGGCTGCCGACGCATTTGTGGGTCGATGCATTACTGCGCCGGGCGCAAGTCGACGGCGCGTCCGCCTTTGTTTTGCAACGAGGAGAAGCCTCGCGCGGGGATGTTTTGATCAAAGTTGCGGATTTGGCGGGATCTGCGCGGGCTTATGTGCCGCGCACCTCGATGGAGGGAGATCGGATCTTCATTGACTTAGCCGGGCAGGGTGTCGGACCGGATGAACGCGACGTGGATGCGTATGTCGACCGCGCCAAGGGGCGGGATCGCGATTTGTGGATCATTGAGATTGAAGACCGCGACGGCCGTCATTTCCTGACCGAGCCAGTCGAATAAGTGTCATATATCAGCCCTGTAACGGTTCATTAACCGCAAATCACCGACATGGGATTTGGAACAGGGGACTGACCATGTTGTTTCTGTTAAATGACAGGGTAATTGAGCTGGAAACGCCAGAAGCGCGAATCCTCGGGCGCTGGCGCGAGATTGGCTGTGGTGACCCGCGCAATTTGCGCGCGCATGAAGCTGTTGATTTTGTCAAAACTCGCTTTCTGTCGCTCGCTGGCGCGCCGGAGCTGGAGTTTGAAGAAGACCTCAAAGACTTGGCAGCGCTGATCGTTTCCAAGACCGGGGCGAACAGCCTCATTCTGAAGCCAACCGCATCAGGCGATGTCGAGCCTCGCTTAAGAGATGTCCCTCCCATCGTGCTGGAGACCTATCAACGCGGCGCTGCCAATGATCAAGCCGCCCGCGCCAGCGCGTAAGCTTGAGCGCAAAAAGAAGTCAGTCAGATCAATTGAAGCGAGCGCTGAATTCGGCTACCCGCTCGGCCTGATTACGATTGAGAGACGCACATGTCATTGACCGAAGAAGCCGGCCGGCGCCGCACGTTCGCAATTATTTCCCATCCGGATGCGGGTAAGACGACGCTGACAGAAAACTTGCTCTTGGCGGGCGGGGCGATCCGCATGGCTGGTGAAGTGGCAGCGCGTGGGGAGCGGCGGCGCACCACATCGGACTGGATGAAGATTGAGCGCGATCGCGGGATCTCCGTCAGTGCCTCTGTGATGACGTTTGAGTTTCGCGGCAATGTCTACAACCTGCTCGATACACCCGGCCACGAGGATTTCTCAGAGGACACTTATCGCACTCTGACAGCCGCCGATTGCGCGATCATGGTGCTCGACGCAGCCAAAGGCATTGAGCCGCAAACACTGAAACTCTTCGAAGTCTGCCGTCTGCGAGACATTCCGATCGTCACCTTCATCAATAAAATGGATCGTGAAGCGCTGGACCCATTAGAGTTGTTAGATCAGATCCAGGATCAGCTGCAACTCGATTGCGCCCCGCTTTATTGGCCCGCAGCGTCGGGTCAGCGGTTTGGAGGGATGACGGATCTGCGCACGGGCGATTTCCTGCACTATTCAAAAAAGACCGCGGATGAGGGTTTGACCCCTGGCGAGTCGCCCCGCGTTGGGCTTGAGAGCGTGCGCGACGAGATCGACCCGAGCGCGCTTGAAGAGCTTGAAGAGGGAGGCGAAATGGCGCGCGAAATGCTGCCCTCTATCGATAAGCAGGCGTTTCTCGAAGGGCATATGACGCCGGTCGTGTTCGGCACCGCCTTGCGCCATTTTGGGGTTGGCGAATTATTGGGCGTGCTCGAAGAGTTTGCGCCTGCGCCCCGACCGCAAGCCTGTCATCACAAAGACGCACCAATCCTGCTTAATCGGGACGATAAGGGTGTCTCTGGCTTTGTCTTTAAAATTCAAGCCAACATGGACCCCAATCATCGCGACCGGGTGGCGTTTCTGCGCCTTTGTTCAGGGGCGTTCAAACGTGGTATGCGGTTGAAGACCAATGAAGGCAAGCAGATCAACGTGCACAACCCGCTGATGTTCCTGGCGCAGGATCGGGAGATCGCTGAAACCGCTTATGCGGGTGATGTGATCGGGGTGCCGAACCATGGCCAATTGCGTGTTGGTGATAGCCTGTCTGAAGCCGGTGACATCAAGTTCGCAGGCATTCCTAACTTTGCGCCAGAGATCTTGCGCCGCGCCCGCACAACCGATCCGATGAAAGCGAAACACTTGCGCAAAGCCTTAGAAAGTCTGGCCGAAGAGGGCGTGACCCAATTGTTCAAACCCAGCATTGGCTCTGACATGATTGTCGGAGCGGTCGGCGCGCTGCAGATTGAAGTCATGGCGGAACGCATGGTCAATGAATATGGCCTCGATGTCGTGTTTGAGATGGCGCCATACAATGTTGCGCGCTGGATTCATTGCGAAGATAACAGCCTGCTGAGCGCCTTTTTGGACAAGAATAAATCTGCATCCGGGACAGATTTGGACGATGCCCCTGT
>JBCBYJ010000268.1:0-2543 GCA_039815905.1 Pseudomonadota bacterium
AGCGGCCAAACGACACTTGCGATTACGGCGATTGGCTCATAATCGGCGCGGGAAAGTTTCTCAATCAGGAGAAGCTCCGAACACTGACAGAAGGTCCCCCCACTGATGTCTTTCAAACGCACCCTTAAATTTACATCTGCTTTCACCTTGGCTTGCGGCTTGGCGACGAGCCCAGCGCTCGCCCAAGAGGATGATGATAGCGCCCGCCGCCTCGATCCCGTCGTCACCACCGCCCAGCGTGTCGAACAAGATGCTCAAGAGGTGCCGATTTCGATCACCACGGTATCTGACGAGAAGCTCGACAATCTCAAAGCTGGCGGCGCCGATGTTCGTTTTCTCTCGGCCCGCGTCCCCAGCGTGATCGCTGAAAGCTCGTTTGGACGGGCTTTCCCGCGCTTTTATATCCGCGGATACGGCAATACCGATTTCGATCTGAATTCAACTCAGCCAGTTTCGCTGGTCTATGACGATATCCCTTATGAGAACCCAATCCTCAAAGGCTATCCAGTGTTCGACATGGCCGCTGTAGAGGTGCTTCGCGGCCCGCAAGGCACACTGTTCGGGCGCAACACTCCGGGCGGCATCATTAAATTTGACAGCGTCAAACCGAGCCAAGAGTTCAGCGCCTATGTGCGGGGGTCTTATGGCTCGTTCAACACCGTCGATCTTGAAGGCGCAGTTGGCGGTCCCTTGAATGACAAACTCTCCGTGCGTTTGTCGGCCCTGCACCAGACCCGCGATGATTACGTCAATAACGCCTTTACCGGCGAAACGGATGCTTTCGAAGGCTTTGACGTTACAACGGGTCGCGTTCAGGTTTTGTTTGAGCCGGATGACACGCTGGACTTGTTGTTGAACGTCCACGCGCTCACCAATGAAGGCAGCGCGCGTCTGTTCCGGGCGAACATCATTGATCTCGGGGCGCCGGGCCTCGGCTCGAACTTTGACCGCGATAATGTGTTCTTTGATGGCGGCGACGGTAATCCGCTCACGCAAGACTCTTCAGGGATTAATTTCAAAGCCAATAAGCAGTTCGAAAGCGGCTGGGATCTGACTTACATCTTTGGCTATGAGACCACCGAAACCTTTTCGCGCGGCGACATTGATGGCGGCGCGATCGGTCCGAATGGTTTCGTGCCATCTGGTCCATTCCGCTTCCCAAGTGACACATCCGGCGCGATTGACGATCTGACACAGATCACGCATGAGGCGCGGCTTGCCTTTGATGATGGCGGTCCGCTGCGGGCTCAAACCGGCCTGTTTTTCTTTGACGAGACGGTCACAATCACCTCGCTCGCTTACGATGGTGATTTCAACTTCTCCGGCGCCACGCGGACCCAAGACTCGCAGTCGCTGGGTGTGTTTGGATCGCTCTCATACGATCTGACTGATCAACTGACCGTGTCCGGTGGCTTGCGTTACACCGATGACGAAAAAGACTTCTCAGCCGAACGCACCATTGGCTCGCCATTGGGCCCGCTCACGGAAAATGTCGCCGACGAGCAAGTCAGCTGGGATGTCTCCGCCACGTATGCGGTCAATGAAGAGGTCAATGTCTATGGCCGCATCGCGCGCGGCTATCGCGGACCCTCGGTGCAAGGCCGGATCGTGTTTGGCGACACCTTGTCCGTCGCTGACAGCGAAACCGTGATCTCTTACGAAGCCGGGGTGAAATCAGAATTGTTGGACAATCGGGTGCGTCTGAACACCAATGTGTTCTACTATGAAATCTCCGACCAACAGCTGACCGGGGTTGGCGGCGAGACCAATACCGTCAGATTGTTCAATGCCGATAAAGGCGAGGCTTATGGGTTCGAAGCGGACTTGGAAGCCGTCGCCACAGAACATCTCCTGCTCACCGCCGGTCTGTCTTACAATAAGACTGAAATCAAAGATGATCTCTTATTGGTCGAGGGCTGTGGCGGCGGTGCGGTTTGTACCATTCTGGACCCTGCGGTCGATGTCGATGGGGTCACGCGATACAATATTTCTGGCAACTCGTTCCCGAATGCGCCGGAATGGATCGCCAATGCCACTGCGCGCTATTCTGTGCCATTGGAGGCTGGCGAGCTCTACGCCTTTACCGATTGGGCTTATAAAGGCGACACGAATTTCTTCCTCTATGAGAGCGTCGAATTCTTCCAGGACGGCTATTGGGAAGGCGGCTTGCGCTTCGGCTATAAGAGCGATCGCGGATATGATGTCTCGGTCTTTGGCCGCAACATCCTGGATGAAGATGCCCTGACCGGCGGCATCGACTTCACCACGCTGACCGGCTTTATCAATGAGCCACAAACCTTCGGGGTTGAGCTGCGCTACGATTGGTAAGCGGCGTTCAAGGGGTCCGAACTTAAATTAAAAAAGGGCCCGTACCAACTGGTGCGGGCCTTTTCGATTCTAGCCGTGTCTGGCCGCTGGACGGCGCGCAATCGGTCAGTTCTGAGCGATGCCACCTGGCATCTGAGCGGATCGCGATCAAGTTGGATGCCCGACTTTCGCGCGGCACAGAATTTGCTGGTCTCAGTCGAGCGTTATCGGTATAA
>JBCBYJ010000269.1:0-2527 GCA_039815905.1 Pseudomonadota bacterium
CATTGGCGGTCCCTTGCGCCACACATTCTTGCGAGGCGCCGCCGCGTTTATTGGTAATCTCACCAACCAAGTTCAGCGTGAGCAGGCTCTCAATCAAGCCAATCGCGGCGAGGATCACGGCATAAGGGAGAATGATCTCAAGCGTCTCCCAATTGAGCGGCACCGCCGGCACGTGAAAGTCCGGCAAGCCGCCTTTAATGCTCGCCAGATCACCGACGACGGGCGTATTGATCTGCAAGCCGATGACCAGAGCTGCGACAACGCCAATACCAGCCAACGGCGCCGGGATCACTTTGGTGAGCTTTGGCAGCCCCCAAATAATCAGCATCGTGACGCCGATCAGAAACAGCATTGTCGCCATGTCTGGCCCAGCGAGCCAGTCGCCATTGGGCAAGAAACTATGGCCATCCGGCTGCGCCGTACCGGGCACTTGGAATTGACCAAGCTGCGCCAGAAAGATCACGATTGCCAGGCCGTTGACGAAGCCGAGCATCACCGGGTGCGGCACAAGGCGGATAAATTTGCCGAGCTTAAAGACCCCAGAGGCGATTTGCAGAAGACCCATGAGCACAACCGTCGCAAACAGATACTCAACCCCATGCTGGGCGACCAAAGCGACCATAACGACGGCCAGCGCGCCCGTGGCCCCTGAAATCATGCCCGGGCGTCCACCCATCACTGCCGTGATCAGGCCGACGAGAAAAGCGGCATAGAGGCCCACTAAGGGCTCAACCCCGGCGACAAAAGCAAAGGCCACCGCTTCAGGCACCAAGGCCAAGGCGACGGTCAGACCGGCCAGGATCTCAATCCGGATGCGCGCCGGCGTGAAGGTCGCCCGTTGCGTCTGGGTCCATGCGGACAGATTGATGCGATCTGCAAACGCAGAAAAGGTAGACCGGGCCATTCAGACTCTCGATTTAGTTTCGGGAAGGGCGATTTAGGTTCGGGAAGAGCGATTTAGTTTCGCTGACGCGCGCCGTCCGTAGGTCAATTTCCGAACGCGAACCACCCCCCAGTGTCAGATCGTGTGCCAGATACACCTGAAATGCTTCGAGATGGCGCGGGGTCACAATAGACAAGGCCCGTGCTCTGCGTCAGCCTGCCCCAAAAATCAAGCAATAAAGAGGGCAGCGATGAAGACGCTTTTTGACATTTCAGGGAAAACCGCTTTGGTCACGGGCGGCTCTAGCGGCATTGGCGCGATGATTGCGCGCGGCTTTGTCGAGAATGGTGTGAAGACCTATATCTCGGCGCGAAAAGAAGGCCCGCTCATGGCCAAAGCCGAAGAGCTGTCACACTTTGGCACCTGCATTCCGGTCGCGGCAGACCTGTCACGGGTCGAAGGCGTTGACGCCTTAGTCGCGGCGATCTCGGCGCAAGAGGATCATATTGATATCCTGGTCAATAATGCCGGCGCCAATTGGGTCGCCCCGATCGACGACTTCCCAGAAAACGGCTGGGACAAAGTGATGAGCATCAATATCAAGTCGATCTTCTTCATGACGCAAAAAGCTTTGCCGCTCTTGCGAACCCAAGCGAGTCACGGAGACCCGTCCCGCGTGATCAATATCGCATCGATCCACGGCTTCGATAATCCCGGCATGCCCGCCTATGCCTATTCCGCCAGTAAGTCCGGTGTGATCCACCTGACCAAGCATTTGGCCACCGACCTGGCCGGCGACCATATCAATGTCAACGCCATCGCGCCGGGCTTCTTCCCGAGCAATATGACCAAAGTGGCGACGGAGAATGACGCAATCTATGAGCACACCGTGGCGCAAATCCCGCGCAAGCGCGCAGGCGAGCCAGAGGATGTTGCAGGCACCGCGATCTTCCTATCCTCACGCGCCGGAGCCTGGGTCGATGGCCATACCATTGTCCTGGATGGCGGCATGATCGCATAAGAAAGATGAACTTTTATTTATGTTAAGATCCTGATTTATTTGTAATAATTCAGTTTTATACTTGCCACTTTAGGAGAAATGCAAAACAGAGAACGGGCTGCGTATAACCTATTGCAAAAGGCAATCTGTAATGCAGCCTCGAATACTTTTAATATCTGCGACACTCGCATCGCTCTCTTTCCTTCCAACGGCTCAGGCGGAAAACTTCTATGCCGAAGGGTTTGTTGGCGCTGCCGATTCTGACGACTCCACCGACGTTTCTTACCTCTCAAGCATCCTCTCCGGCACAATTGGCGTGCGCGGCGGGATCACACTGAATGAGAATTTCAGCCTTGAGGGCGAACTTCAAACCGGCCTGAATGAGGAAGAGATTTTTGTGTTTCCTGGCGAGACCAATACGTCTTTACGGACCAATGCGGCAGTCTTTGGCCGGGTTTCGCTGCCGGTGAATGAGCGATTGAACCTGTATGGACGGATTGGCTATGCATCGACCGAATTTAGCGTGGACGGCGAGAGCGTCGATTTCATCGAGACCTTTGATGGGGTCGCTTACGGGGTCGGGGCGACGTTTGATTTGACCGACAAAATCTATCTTCGAGGCGACGCGACGCTTTATGATACCG
>JBCBYJ010000026.1:0-13062 GCA_039815905.1 Pseudomonadota bacterium
TGAGCAAGATAGGGCTGTGCAAGCGTCAGGCGGGTCAGTCCGCAGCGGTTTCGCGCAAAAACAATTGCCCGTCTCGCTCGATCAATTGCGGGGCTTTGGCCAAAGCGGAACACCGCCCGTCACGGCTATGGCCGGTCGAAACATTGAACTGATAACCGTGCCAGGGACAGGTAATATAGCCGTCCGCATCGAGCGTGCTGTCTTGAAGCGGCCCTAAGAGATGCGGACAGACGGCGCTATGGACGATCCATTCGCTTCTAAAATGGCGCAGGCAATAGCGTCCGGACTCGGTTTCAACCGTCAGCGTTTGGCTGGGTTCCAACTCGGCCAGATCGGCAATTTTGACATCGTTTGGCTGAGACGTGTCTTGTCGCCATCGCACGCGGTCTTCTAAAGCTGTCTGACGGCCCTGCATGAGGTGGATATCTTCATCGTAAAGCGTTTCATATTGCGCTCGCAAATAGCCTAAGATCGCTTGGGCTGCGGCCGCATCTGCGGGGGCTTCGGGGAGATAGAAGCGGACATCCACTTCAATTTCGGCTTCACTTTTTTCTGCGCTTAGCGTGCGGGCTTGGGTGTGGATTTCAATCCCTTCGCCAGGCCCGTGATAGACCGTCGACACCCAATACTGGTTCGCCGCATCGACGAGCAGATCGAGCATTTGATGGCTCGACTCAAGACCGCCTGAAACGCCGAGTTTCGCGCGCCAGCCCCAATCGCCGCTATCGACCAGTTGGATCGATGAAAACGAGCTCGGATGTACGAATGGCAAATGTTCCCAATCGTGGGCGTTCTCCATCATCCGCGCCATTGTGGTCGGCAGGCGCCGGACATAGTTGCCGAGATAGTGCAGCGATTTGATCCGATCATAATCAATCGAATTGGGCCGGACCTGGGTCTTTTCGAGTTCAAGATCGGAGAGCAATTGAGCGGCCTCTCTTACGTCGCGCGGGCGAACAAGTCATAAGCATCTGCGTCTTCAATGCGGGCTGAGACGATATCGCCGGCCGCCAGGGCGCGCTCGGACGTGAGATAGACCACGCCATCAATCTCAGGCGCGTCGGCTTTGGAGCGAGCGAGATAGGTATCGGCCTCGTCTCCAGCACCGTCAATAATGACCTCTTGCACGCTGCCAATCTGCGCTTGCGCACGGCTAGCGGAGATCTCGGCCTGGGATTCCATGAACCGGTGCCAGCGTTCTTCTTTGACTTCTTCTGACAAGTGCCCGGTCAAGTCGCGGCTATCGGCATGCGCAACATTTTCATATTTGAAACAGCCTGCGCGGTCGATTTTCGCTTCGCGAATGAAATCGAGCAGGATCTCAAAGTCTTCTTCGGTCTCACCCGGGAAGCCGACAATGAAGGTTGAGCGGATGGCGAGATCCGGCACATCGCGCCGCCATTGCTGAATGCGCTCCAGCACGCGGTCTTGTTTGGCGGGGCGTTTCATCGCTTTCAGAACATTCGCGCTCGCATGCTGAAACGGGATGTCGAGATATGGCGTGATGGCGCCCTCGGCCATCAGCGGAATGACTTTATCCACGTGCGGATAGGGATAGACATAATGCATCCGCGTCCACACCCCGAGCGAGGACAGACCGCGTGCCAGATCGAGGAAGCGCGTCTCGTACTCCGTTCCCTGCCAGACCTGCGGCGCATATTTTATGTCGAGCCCGTAGGCGCTTGTATCCTGGCTGATGACCAAGAGTTCTTTGACCCCGGCCCGCACCAATTGTTCCGCTTCGGTGAGCACATGGTGGATCGGACGCGAGACCAAATCACCGCGCAATTTTGGGATGATGCAAAAACTGCAACGATTGTTGCAGCCTTCAGAAATCTTCAAATAGGCATAATGGCGTGGGGTCAGGCGAAGGCCGCTTTCTGGGACAAGATCCGTATGCGGATTATGCGGCGGCGTCAGATGCGTATGCACCGCAGCCATGACTTGCTCATATTGGTGCGGACCGGTGACGGCTAAGACTTTTGGATGGGCTTGCTCAATCACATCAGGCTCGGCGCCGAGACAGCCTGTAACAATGACTTTGCCATTGGCTTCGATCGCCTCGCCAATCGCATCCAGGCTTTCCTCGCGCGCGCTGTCGAGGAAGCCGCACGTGTTCACCAAGACCAAGTCGGCGCCCGAATAGTCCGGGCTGATCTGATAGCCCTCGGCGCGCAGGCGCGTCACGATCCGCTCAGAGTCGACCAGTGCTTTCGGGCAGCCGAGCGAGACCAGCCCGACTTTCGGAATGGCATTTGGCTTGATCGGGGCGGGGCGCTCAAGGCTGGTCGTCATGGTCGCGCTGTTATACGTTACTGGCGGCTTTGAAAAGGAGCGGCGTTCATGGCGGAGCACGGACATCCCCCGAATCAACGTCGACTATGGTTGATCGTCATGGGCGCAGGCCTGATCGGGCTCGGCGCCGGTTTCGCGTTTTGGGACGTGATGGCGTCCGGCGGTGGCATGGGCTGGATCGGTGGGGTGATGGTGCTGATGCTCGGCTTGATCACCTATTCGATCAGTTTTTACTTTGGCCACCGCTTGTTTGAGGGCTCGCTCGATCAATACATTGTCTCTGATACGTTCAAGCGCAAACATGATTGGATCGATTTAGAAACTGAATCGCGGAGCAGCGGCGATGCCAAGATCGATCGCTGGGTCGCGCATTACAAGTTCATTCGTACCCTGTTCGCGATGGGCCTGCTGCCGCTGATCGCCTTCGTCTATTTGTTTTTCTTCGCGGTGTAACGACGCGCCGATCTTTAGCCGATCTCGATCGCGTCGACTTTGCTCGTATAGACCGCCAGGGCGTCTTTAATGTCTGAGACGGCGGGAAACGGCGTTTCGTACGTCCATACAGCGTTTTCGATGCAAGTCCCGTCCGTTGTATGCAGGTGATAATAGGCCGCTTCACTTTTGTAAGGGCACCAAGTGGTCAAGCCTGAGCGTTCAAGCGCGCGCATATCGATCTGATGGCGCGGCAAATAAGCGACGGCCGGATAGTTTGCTTCGCGCACTTCCAGATAGGTCCGGGTGGTTAGCACCGGTTCGCCGGCCACCGAGACCCGCACCGGCTGGTCTTTGCGTTCAATTGTAATCGGATGATCTGGACCTGGTTCGAGCTGTTGGCGCATTACGCCGCTTCCATCTCGATCCCTTTTTCGGCCATATACTCTTTCAGCTCGCCAGCTTCGAACATCTCTTTGATGATGTCGCAGCCGCCAACAAATTCGCCTTTGACATAGAGCTGCGGAATGGTTGGCCAATTGGAATAGGTCTTGATGCCTTCGCGGACGCCCTGATCATCGAGAACGTTGACGGCTTGGTACTCGACCCCGAGATAATCCAAGACTTGCACCACAACGGAGCTAAAGCCGCATTGCGGAAAGGTTGGGGTGCCTTTCATGAAGAGCAACACATCATTGCCCTTTACGGCCCCATCAATGGAGGACTGAATTTCGTCTGACATGAGGCTTACTCCGTTTCTTTCATAATCTGTTCGCGTGCGACAGGCAGCAATTCAGCCATATGGTCGCGAATGCGCGCATCGGTGCGATCAACGCCGGCTTGGTCCAAATCGCCGCGGACTTTTCGAAACACATCGTCATCGCCGGGTTCTTCGAGATCCGACAAGACGACGGTCTTGGCATAAGCGTCTGCGTCTGCGCCATGCAAATCCATCAGTTCCGCAGCCCACAAGCCGAGCAATTTATTGCGGCGCGCCATGACTTTGAATTCCATGGCTTCATCCATGGCATACTTTGCTTCTTCACCGCGTTTGCGATCATCAAATGAAGACATGTGCGTCTAACCTTTTGCGAGAGATATCTGTTGATGCAGGAGATTTAGGGCCGCGGTGGGCCGGGTGCAAGAAGCCTTTTGCCTAAAGGTCCTGATTGGCGTATGGGGGGCGCCTTATCGGATCTGTCGACTGAGTCGAGGTCCTGCGCAGACCGCCAGAGGACAAAGCCATGTCACGCAAGCGTTTGATTTACGAGGGGAAGGCGAAAATCCTTTACGAAGGACCGGAGCCGAACACGCTGATTCAGTATTTCAAAGACGATGCGACCGCCTTTAATGCGGAAAAGAAAGCCGTGCTCGACGGCAAGGGCGTGCTGAATAATCGCATCTCTGAATTTATGATGACGCGGCTGACCGGCGTCGGCATCCCGAACCATTTCATCAAACGGCTCAATATGCGGGAGCAATTGATCAAAAAGGTCGAGATCATCCCGCTCGAAGTGATTGTCCGGAATACGGCAGCCGGCACACTGTCAAAGCGCCTCGGCATCGAAGAGGGTACGCAATTGCCGCGTGCGATTGTCGAGTTCTGCCTCAAGGATGATGCGCTGGGCGATCCTTTGGTGGCCGAAGAGCACATTGCGGCCTTTGGCTGGGCGCAGCCGCACGAAATGGAAGAATTAATTGCTCAGTCTTTGCGCATTAATGATTTCATGTCGGGCCTGTTTGCGGGGGTCGGCATCAAGCTGGTTGATTTCAAGCTCGAGTTTGGGCGCTATTTCGAAAACGATATGCAGCGCGTGATCCTCGCCGATGAAATCAGTCCGGATAGCTGCCGCCTGTGGGATTTCGAGACCAATGAGAAGCTCGACAAGGATCGGTTTCGGCGCGATTTGGGCGGGGTGACTGAAGCCTATTCAGAAGTGGCCAGACGCCTCGGCATTATCAAGGAATCAGGGCAAGGCGCGGAAATTGTCGATTTCACGGGAGCGAGCAAATGAAAGCCATAGTTCATGTTGGTCTCAAACCAGGCGTGCTTGACCCACAAGGCAAAGCGGTTGCGGATTCGCTCGGACGCATGGGGTTTGGCGAAGTCGCCAGTGCCCGCATCGGCAAAGTCATTGAGCTCGACCTAGAAGGCGTTTCAGAATCTGAAGCTGAAGCGCGGGTCAAAGACATGTGCGAGAAACTGCTCGCCAACACGGTGATTGAAAGCTACCGCGTCGAGCTGGTCGCTTAAGCCCCTCAATTCTTTGAAGAAACTATCAGAATCACTCGCCGGGCGTTTCTGAACAGCTGTTCATAACTGTTTTTATTGATTTTTTTCGACGGACTGTGCGGGGTCGCGCGTTCAAGTCTCCATGCGAACAATCATGGAGGATTGCATGCTGAAATTGACACCCATCGCTGTTATAACCGCCTTAGCGAGCCCGATCGCGTTCGCCGGTCCGGCGGAACGCGCCGAGCGCTTTGATAATCGCTTCGATCGCTTAGAACGCCGCGGTGTGATTGAGCAGGGCAGCCGACTCGACCGGGTTGAAGACCGGTTTGACCGCCGCGAGAATGTTGTGGATCGCCGCGAAGACCGGCGCGACCTGGCGGTCAATAATGGCCCATTGGATCGTTTTGAGGACCGGGTTGACCGCCTCGAAAACGTACAGGATCGGCGTGAAGATCGCCGGGATCGCTTGAACCTTTACTAAGGCTTGCCACGCCCCGCGATCTCATCCCTTGATCCGGTGGCTGTCGAAACCGGGTAAGCTGGTAAAGTTCAAGCAGAATGAGGCGGGCCAGGGTCGTAGCTCTGGCCCGTTTTTTCATGGCGCTACAACCGAACGCCCATAACAATGTCATTGAAGATTTGATTGCCGACGGGGAAGCGCCGCTCGCCAACTTTTTCAAAGCCCGCGCGTTGATAGAAAGCGACGGCGCGATGATTTTGATCATACGTGCCAAGCAGCATACGCTCTGCCCCAATCTCGCGTGCATGTTTGAGAGCGGCGGTCATCAGATCGCGCCCTGTGCCGGTGCCGTGATACTTGGAAAAGACGTATATACGCTTCAGCTCAATATCGCTGGGACGCCCCTGGGTTGGCGCTTCGACGGCGCTGGTCATCGCATAGCCAATTGGCGCTTTGGTCGCGGTCGATTCGGCCACCCAACATCCACATTTCGGATCATTTGAGGTGATATAGGCTTTGTAGATTTCAGGCGCATGCTGGTCGCGGCAATGCGAGATCAGATCTGCGCCTGGAATGGTTTCGGAATAACTTTCTAAGAAGGTCGCCGACCCGACCACGCTGAGCGCAATTTCATCGCCCGGAATGGCGGGTCGGATCTGTATTCCTAGCGCCATCTTAGCCTGCTGACATCTCTTTCTCGAAATTTTCCCCAACGGCGTTGAGGAAGCCTTCTGTGGTCAGCCATTCTTGATCGGGTCCAACCAAGAGGGCGAGGTCTTTGGTCATTTGCCCGCGCTCAACCGTCTTAATGATGGTCTCTTCGAGCTTTTGTGCAAATTCAGTCACCTCTGGCGTATTGTCCATGCGGCCACGATGCTGGAGGCCGCGCGTCCAAGCAAAGATCGACGCGATCGAATTGGTCGAGGTTGCTTCGCCCTTTTGGTGGTTGCGATAGTGACGTGTCACAGTGCCATGTGCGGCTTCGGCTTCAACCGTTTTGCCATCAGGGGTCATCAGAACCGACGTCATCAGACCGAGTGAGCCATAGCCCTGCGCTACGGTGTCGGACTGAACGTCGCCATCATAATTCTTGCAGGCCCAAACATAACCGCCAGACCATTTCATCGCTGCCGCGACCATATCGTCAATCAGGCGGTGCTCATAGGTGCCACCGAACGCTGCGAACGCGTCTTTAAACTCGTTATCGAAAACGTCTTGGAAGATGTCTTTGAACCGGCCATCATATTTTTTCATGATCGTGTTCTTCGTCGACAGATAGACCGGCCATTTGCGTTGCAGGCCATAATTCATGCTGGCGCGGGCAAAATCGCGGATCGACTGATCGAGATTGTACATGCCCATCGCGATGCCAGCTTCTGGGAAGTCAAAGACTTCATATTCTTGGCTGTCAGAGCCGTCCGCGGCTTCCCATTTCATGGTCAGCTTCCCAGCGCCCGGGACCAGGAAGTCTGTGGCTTTGTACTGATCTCCAAAGGCGTGACGGCCAACCACAACGGGCTGGGTCCATCCTGGGACGAGGCGCGGCACATTATTGATCACGATCGGCTCGCGGAAGACCACCCCGCCGAGAATATTACGGATCGTCCCGTTCGGGCTGCGCCACATTTTCTTGAGACCAAACTCTTCAACGCGCTGCTCATCCGGCGTGATCGTCGCGCATTTCACAGCGACACCATATTGTTTGGTGGCGTGGGCGGCATCGATCGTAATCTGATCGTCCGTCTCATCGCGCTTTTCGATCGACAGGTCGTAATATTTCAGGTCAATATCGAGATATGGAAGTATGAGTTGGTCTTTGATCATCTGCCAGATGATGCGGGTCATCTCATCACCGTCCATTTCGACGATTGGATTTTCGACCTTGATCTTAGCCATGTGAGGAATTCCTTTGCCTATATCGGTTTGCGTGGGCCTATAGCAGGTCTGCGAGCGGCGTCAAAAGTGATATGAAGTTGAGGTAGATGATGAGACGGTGGTTCCAATCTTTATTTGCGCTTGCGGGCTTGCTGACATTTGCAGCGTGCAGTGAACAGACCCCATTTCGCCCGGTCTCCGGCGCCGACATGACTGTGGTCGCGACCGAGATTGATGCAAATACATGGCGCGTGGATTTTCATCTTCCCAGCCCGCAAAGATCGGTCTTTTTCTCGCGTTCAAACGGCGATTATCGCCGAAGCACGTGGACCCCAATCGGGACCGCGCCAGATTTAGAACGTGTCGACGGATTTGATGCGCTTTTCTTTGACGAGGCGACCGACACATTTTCTTATGAGTTTGCGCCGAGAACGGACTATATCCAGGGCGACTATACGCCGTTTCTAGAATTCAGCGATGGCGGTAAAGCGGTCTATCTCGGCCAGTTCGAGCTGCTCTCAATTGCCAGCCGAGCCGATTTAGAGGCTTTGGCAGGCGAGCTCAGAAACTGGCAGGGTGTGCAATGGTCGTTCGGTGTTCGCATCAAATCGGATCGCCCTTTAATGGTCCAAGGCGCACGCTTTGAAGGCGAGCTGGACCAAATCGCCACCGGTGGCGGAACTTATGTTTATGTCGGTGACGGCGCCGTGATCGAGGGCGGTAGTTTTATCGGTGTGGTCGATAATGAGCTACCTGCCCATATTCTGAAAACGTTCAATCAAGACATTGCTGACGTGTTTGCGGCCTATGAGGCGCGTTGGGGATTTGCTCTGCCATCGAAAGCGACGATTTACTATGCGTTTGGTGGCTATAACGCGCCTGGAACGTCTCATGCGGGAAGTGTGATCGGGAAAGATCTCGTCGTCTTGCAATCAGAAGGCGCGGGCCTACGCGAGCCTAACCCGGACGACCGCACACGTGCTTTATGGTTTTTTGCCCATGAGGGTGCGCATATGTTTCAAAACACTGTGCGGCAAAACCAGACCCGCGGTGAAGACACTTGGATCCATGAAGGCAGCGCCAATTCGATGGCCAATTCGGTCATCCGCGCGCTGCCTGGCATGGGTGATGGCTTTGTCATGCAAGAGTACCGCACCGCTTTTGAGCAATGCCTTGAGGCCTTGGCGGTCGGCTCGCTCGTCACGGCCCATATGGACGGGCGCTTTGCGGCCCATTATTCTTGCGGGCAGATCTTCAACGCCGCCGCGGATGCCGCTTTGCCAGATCATGATCTATTCGGGTTTTGGAAAGCCTATTCCGCGCAGCTGGAGGACGACACACCCAGCCCGGCTGAAACCTATTTTGAGACGCTTGAAGCGCTCGGTGCAGATCCTGCGGTGCCGGCCCTCATTCGGGAACTCGCCTATCAAGACCAGAGCGATCCGCGCCCCCATCTGATCGAACTGATGTCGGTTAGCGGACTTGCGCCCGCGTTCGATGAAGCGGGTGTATTAGTGGCTTTGCGTGTGCCAGACTGATTGACGGGGGCTGCGGTGCCGCAAGATCTGCGAGCGGCACATAATGGAGCGCGTCTATGAGAGTTTTCAATTCAATCTATCGATGTGTCTGTGCAGGCCTCGCAATCGGCGGCTTTGGAATTGCGACGAGTCAAGCCGAAAGCCGAGTCCTTAGCGGCTTTGAGTGGAAGAACCGGCCCCTGATCGTGTGCGATCTGAAATCAAATTTGAACGCGATAGACTTATCGGAAATCACCGACGGCTTCAGACACCCAGCAATTGATTACATGATGTTAGGGATCAAGATTTTCGCAAGGGACCGAGCGGACCGAGATTTGGTGCTGATCATTATTGACCGCGAGACCTGGCGGATACGCGAATGGGGCCCTGCAGATGGCAATAATGCTTGGGGCGGCGAGCCAGTTTCGATCCTAAGTTCATCAGGTCTCGGCACAGATGATGGCGAAGCTGAGCGGCTTGCGATTGCAAAAAAGGTCGCGTGCGACCCCGGTGAGCAAATGATGGCGCTGATTGGCTTGGACGGCGATGTGAAACAGATTTGGCGGGACGCGCCCCCAACACCGGCTGAGGTCTTCGCGCTCATCGATGCGATGCCGATGCGTCAGAACGAGTTACGCAAGGCCGCAGAGGAGTAATTGACGTCGCTTAGTCGCTTTGTCATGAGGCGGCCTATGGCAAATGCGGCCCCCATCATTCTTCTCGACCGCCCCCAGCTTGGCGAGAATATCGGCTCATGCGCGCGCGTGATGTTGAATTTTGGATTGACCGAAATGCGCCTCATCGCGCCGCGCGATGGCTGGCCGAACGTGGCCGCCGATCCGCTCTCTGCCGGGGCGTTTGAGGCGGGCGTTCAAGTGACAGTATTTGAGACAGTTGAAGCGGCGATCGCTGACCTCGGCACCGTCATTGCCGCCACGGCGCGGCCGCGCGGCATGGAAAAGCCAGTTCTGGATGCGGCGCAAAGCGCCGGTCTCATCCCCGAGCGCGGGCGGCCTGCAGGGGTGCTATTTGGGGCGGAGAATCACGGGCTGCCCAGCGAAACGGTTGGCTTGGCGGATGTGATTATGACCTATCCGGTTAATCCGACTTTCGCCTCGCTTAATCTGGCCCAAGCGGTTGGGGTGTTCTGCGCCGCTTGGGGCAGTCATCAAGGCGCGGTGGGCCGCTGGGCCGGTGAAAAAGCCGGCATTGATCCGCCGGCGCCGAAGCAAGACCTCATCCGCATGTTTGAGCATTTGGAAACGGAGCTGGAGCGCGCCGGTTACTTTTTCCCGGCCGACAAAACCCCGCTTATGAAGACCAATATTCGCAATGCTTTCATTCGCGGTGATTGGACCACGCAAGAAGTGCGGACATTTCGCGGGGCGATTAAAGCTCTGGCGCTTGGGCGCGGCAAAGCGCGAGTGAAGCCGCCCGATTAGGGTGCTTTAACGGTCTGTGGGCGGCGGGTTCGCGCCTGGAATGTTCGATTGAACCAATCGGGCCGACAGGTCTCGGCCTTCTGCCGCATAGGCTTTCTCAGCATTTGCCGCATTGCCGTCGCAGACCCGGTGCAGATCGCCGCCAAAAGAGAACCCGGCATTAAACCCATTTACTAGAGAGCGCCTCAATCCCCCCTGATTCGGGGCTTCCAGCTCCAACAAGCGCAACATGTAACTGCGCCAATATTGGTCATTGCGACCATTGCAGACGACGCGGATCGCGTGCGCTTTGCCGAGCACTTCTGCCAAAGCGGTGACATCTCTAAAATAGTCTTGCGAGCGGACATTTGATTGGCTCTCAGCGACTTGAACCGGGATAAGCAAGGCCAAGCCCAAAAGCGCCGCTTGAATGGGCCCGCAATGGGTCGCGTTTTCGGTCATGCAAACTCCCTTGCGCTGGTCCGTGGGTCTCAGATCCCGCATAGTCTGAACTCGTGAAGGAGACCTGAAACAAGCTTGGGGCAAGAGTGAGGCGGCGCATGATATTGTCGATATGGGATGAAACGTGTTTTCGCGTTTGCGCCGATGTGTGACATACTCTCGCGATGGCCCGAACTGCGCGTCAAAAAATGAAACCAAGATTGTGGCTCCGGCTTTTCGTCTTGGTCTGCCTTTTGGCCTTTAGCGGCAACCCGGCCTCGGCCTCAAATGACCGATCTTTGCAGCTCCATGACACGCTGACAGGCCGCCCGGTCACCACAGTGATCGTGAATGAGACCGAATCATTGGCCCTGATCGATACCGCCGCAACGATCGCGCTGATCGAAAGCGATTTATTGGCGTTCAGTCCCGAAGATGAAGTGCAGGACGAGCAGGCGCGCATTCTTGGATTGGGCGGTCGGCGCGATTATCCGATTGCCAATCTATCGCGCTTGCGGGCCGGATCAGAAGACTGGACCAATTTGCGCGTGGCGGTGAATGCGGAAAAGGAGTTTCCGGTCCGAACCAGCGTGCTCCCGATTTCCATTTTTGACGCGCGCGTGATCGATTTCGATTTTCTACAGGGACGCCTGCACCTCTATGATACAAGACCTAAGCGGGTGCGTCGGGGGGCCGGATCGGCGCTCAAATATCAGGACATTAACGGGCTGCTCTTTCTACCGATTCAGATCAATGGCGCCAAAGGCCTGGCCTTGATCGATACCGGTGCGGATCTCAGCTTTGTGAACCCGGCCTTTGCCGATCGCGCCCGCGCCAAACGCGACGACCATAAGACCAAGATCATGCGGGGCAGTGATTTAGCCTCAAACCGCGCGAGTATCTATGATTTCAAGCGATTAAGACTTGGTCGTCATTCCGTAGACCGCTTAACTTTGCTGGTCGTCGCGACGGATCTATTTGCAGACCTTGGCTTCGAGGAGACGCCAATGATGGTGATCGGCATGGACCTTTTGTCCAATTTTCGCATGCAAATTGACCGTCAGACGCAGCGCGTCACTCTGGTGCACGTCCCGACGCGCAGCAGGAAAGAGTGATCCTTCTGGCGCGACAATGCTGCATTTTAAATTCCATTTGCCTTCCCTAACGACATCGCCGCGACTGAATGCGCAACATAAATGAGGAGGAGCGGCGCATGACTTACGCCCCATTCGATTTGACCGGAAAAGTGGCTTTGGTAACCGGCGGCAATCGCGGCATTGGCTTTGGCATGGCCGAAGCGATGGCGGCGTCAAATGCCAGCATCGCGATTTGGGGCCGCAAAGAAGCGGCCAATACGGACGCGGTCGCCGCGCTGTCAAAGCTGGGTACGGGCGACGTGAAGGCCTGGACCGTCGATGTCTCTGATGAGCAAGCAGTAATCGATGCCACGCAAGATGTGGTCTCCCGCATGGGCCGTATCGATAGTTGTTTCGCCAATGCCGGGGTCGGCTTTGGCGCGCCAAGCTTTGTCGAGATGACGACAGAGATCTGGCGCAAGAACATGGCGGTTAATCTCGAAGGCGCGTTTTGGACCTTGCGGGAAAGCGTCAAACATATGGTCGAGCGGGCGAAAGCCGGAGACCCTGGCGGCTCTGTGGTCGGTGTCGCCTCGCTGGCCGGCGTCGAAGGCGCGGCGCGCAATCAGGCTTATGCCGCGACCAAAGGCGGCTTGCCGGCCATGATTCGAGGCATCGCTGTCGAGTATGGCCGCTATGGCATCCGAGCGAACTCGATCCTGCCGGGATGGATTGCCACGGATATGACCGAAATGGCCCAAGACTCAGACGTGTTCACCACCAAAGTGATTTCGCGCGTCCCGATCCGGCGCTGGGGCGAGCCACAGGATTTTGGCGGCATGGCGGTCTATTTGGCCAGCGATGCTTCGCGCTATCATTCTGGGACCATGTCGATCATCGATGGCGGATATGCCATCTTCTAAGGATGCGACCTGGCTGATGACCCAAAAACGCTCAAACAAAAAGGCCCCGCTTTTCAGCAGGGCCTTTGAACTCGTCGTGTGGACGCTTAGTTCGGCATCTCTTCTTCAACAGCGTCTTCGGCGGCGTCAACCGCATCCGTCACGGCGTCTTCGAGCGCGTCAGCGGTATCGGTCGCCATGTCCTCAGTTGCGTCGACGGCATCCTCGGCAGCCGCTTCGACGCCGTCAACAGCGTCAGTCGCAGTGTCCTCAACGACGTCAGCCGTTTCAGAAATCACTTCTTCTGTTGCCTCAACACCCTCTGATGCCGCTTCTTCAGTGGCTTCAATGGTTGCGTCGACCGCGGCTTCGGTTGTGTCCTCGGCGGCCGTACAAGCGACCAGTCC
>JBCBYJ010000270.1:0-2513 GCA_039815905.1 Pseudomonadota bacterium
ATTGCACATCACAATTTTCGGTGAGCGTCAGATAGCCGTGCGCGAACCCTTCTGGAATGAACAATTGTGCGCCATTCTCTCCTGACAGTTCAGCGCTGACATATCGCCCAAAACTTGGGGAGCTTTTGCGAATGTCGACCGCGACGTCGAAAATCCCGCCTCTGGTACAGCGCACGAGTTTCGCTTGAGCTTTCGGTGGACGCTGAAAATGTAAGCCCCGCAAGATGCCGGCATCGGCCGAAAAGGCATGATTGTCTTGCACGAAGGGACCGCTAATCCCGTTCTCTTCGAACAGGTTCTCGCGAAACGTCTCAGAGAAGAAGCCACGGGCATCGCCAAACCGTTTCGGCGTTACGAGGATCACATCAGGGATCGCGAGGCGTTGAAATTGCATTCTGGGACTCAAACCGACTCTCTTCGTGATGGCCCTAATCAAGTCCGGTCTTGATGTCACCACGCCGACATAATGAAAACCCGGCTTTTGCGTCCTATATTGGCAGCATGGCCCACGATCCTGAGGGGAAAAGACAAAAATCAATTGCTTATATTTTACGTCGGCGAAAACGTGGACGAAAAGCTGGTGCGAATTCTGGCGAAGTGGTCAAGAGCGCGCAAAAACGGCTGAGAGGGCATTTGGTTTTTGAGCCTTCTGGCAGCTATATGAGCAAATGGCGCTTCCTTGCCTTTTTTGGGTTTCTAGGATCGCTCGCCCTTCCCATCGCCTTTTTGTCACCGCTGGCCGACACGTCCGGGCATACGCGAGAGACTCTCGCGCGCGACGCGAACGATGTCATCGGCTGGGTTCTGATTGGCCTTATTGCCGTCCTCGCCGTGATCATTTTTGGCTTCGCAACTGTTTACACTGTGCAGTCTTTCTGGCGTGTTATTCGCCGATACCCGCCCTCACAAAAATGAGTAAGGATCAATATCCACGGCCACGCGCGCCGCATTTGGCAGCTTCAGCGCCGTCAGCCACGTTGCCATATAAGTCGACAGGTCGATATCGCGCGGGGCTGTGATCAAAAACCTTAAGCGATGACGACCGCGCAAGATGCTGATCGGCGCGGGCGCGGGGCCATAGACCGTCACGCCGTCGCCATGTGGGGCCGCTTTTCCGGCGCTTAATCCGATTTCTTTAGCCATCGCGGCATCTGGCGCTGAGAGGACCAAAGCCGCCATGCGTCCGAAAGGCGGCAAGGTCAGCTCTTCCCGGACATCGCGCTCAATCTGTAAAAAACCGTCACGATCCCCGGCGGCCAGCGCCTGCATGGCGGGATTGTCAGGCTGATAGGTCTGGATCAGCGCGCGGCCAGGCCGTTCGGCCCGTCCCGCCCGTCCGGCGACTTGGCTGAGCAATTGATAGGTGCGCTCACCCGCCCGCAAATCACCGCCTTGTAAGCCGCTATCGGCATCGACAATCCCGACCAGGGTCAGGTTTGGAAAATTATGACCTTTTGCGACGATCTGCGTGCCGACCAGGACATCAATTTCGCCGTCCGCCATGCGCGCGACAATGCCGCGCGTCGCCTCACCGCCGAGCGCGGTGTCGGACGAAAAGATCTCAACTTTCGCGTCCGGCAAGAGCGCCCGCACTTCTTCGGCGACCCGTTCCACGCCAGGGCCGACGCCCATCAACGAATCCTTTGCGCCGCACATCGGACAGTGCTCTGGCTTCGGCATCGACCAGCCGGTCAGGTGACAGACCAGCCGATTGGTGTAGCGATGCTCGGTCAGCCAGCTCTCAGTGCCAGGGCTCTTCAAGCGCTCGCCACAAGACTTACAAATGACCAGCGGGGCATAGCCGCGCCGGTTCAAAAACAGCAGGCTCTGCTCGCCCTCTGCATGCGTTGCCACGAGGGCTTTCGATAGGACTGGCGACAGCCAATTGCCGCGCTCGGGCGTGTTCGAGCGCAAATCAACCAGCTGCATATCCGGCAAGCGCGCTGTGCCGGGCCGCGCCGAGAGCTTCAATCTCTCATAGCGCCCAGATTCCGCATTCACCACCGTTTCCAAAGCTGGCGTGGCCGAGGCCAGGACGATCGCCGCGTCCTCTAATTTGGCCCGCATGACGGCCATATCGCGCGCGTGATAGCGCACGCCGTCTTCTTGCTTGAAGCTTGTATCGTGCTCCTCATCGACAATGATCAGTTTTAAATTCGAAAACGGCAAAAAGAGTGCTGACCTGGCACCGGTGACAATGCGCGCGCGCCCATGCGCCGTTTCGCGCCAGGTGCGCCGTCTCTGCTGATCGCTCAATGAGGAATGCCAAGGCGCAGGCCCGGCGCCAAAGCGCGCTTCAAAGCGTTCAAACACGGCCTGCGTCAGCGCGATTTCGGGCAAAAGGACCAGCACTTGCGCGCTCGGGTCTTTCGCCAAGGTTTCGGAGATCGCCTCAAAATAGACCTCGGTCTTGCCGGAGCCTGCGTCGGTCCAGGTCACGTTGATCGCCGCGACATCCACCTGCAGCGTCTCGTTGAGGCGCAGCTTCTCGCCCGGCCACGGGGCGGTGATGC
>JBCBYJ010000271.1:0-2505 GCA_039815905.1 Pseudomonadota bacterium
CATCCTCGATAATCGGACGCAAAAGGATCTCATACGGCGTCAAAACGGCGCTCGCATAGTCGTCAACATACAGCGTGATGGCATCCGCCACGGCTTGCGGTTCGACACTGGGTTCGGAGGCTGGTGGCGGCATCGGCGGTAGATCGGTCAATGTACGCGGGGTTGCCGGACCGGATTCTTCCTCCGGTACAGGCGCCGTAGACTCGCCCGCCGCCGCGCTTGGACCGCTGATGGGGAAGGCTGTTCGGCGCAGCGAACAGGCCTGCGCGCTCGGCTCAATCGAGGCATTGACGCGATAATATTCCTCGCCATCCGGCAAGCCGCCATAGCGTGCGATTTCTAAAGCGCGATCCTGTGGGCGGGTTTCGCCAATCGTACACATCATATCCCAAAGAATGGTTGGATTGTCGGAATAGTAATTGTGGCCAATCCCAAACAGTTCGGTCGTCACCGCTGTGGCGTCTATGGTCTGATAATTTTGAGCGTTGCGGATATAAGGCTTATCGGTGTCGGTATCGCCTAAGCGCGCTTTGCGATTGACGATTTCGGAGACATGCAGGGCGCGATCTGTGTCCGACGTATAGATCGTGACATTCGCATCCAAATTGTCGAACACGCCATTTGCCTCGTCAAACACATCGCGTTCGACATCGGCAGCGACGAGCAGAATTCGAAATTCTAAATCGTCCCGGTCGTGTTCGATGAGATAATCGCGAGCATAGTCTTCCAGCGCTTTGGTCAGAAGCCGATTGCCCATTGAGTGCGCGACAATATTGATCCGCTGCACATCAATGTCCTCGGTGATCAAGTCGAGAAACGCTTCCAAATGCTCAGACGCATCGAGTGACCGTTCGCGGTCGCCTTGATAGTCGTCATAAGACACCGCGCCTGCCGACGGCCATGAATAAAGCACCGGAATGCCAACATCATAGACCTCATTTCGCGACAAGTCGGTCGAGAGCTGTGCGGTGCGCACCAAGGCCTCATCAAATTTTACATTAAAGCCATGTACGAAGAGCAGGATCGCATCCGAGCCATCATAATAAATCGCGTCTTGCAAAGTCGCAGTGAAGCTCTCTTTGCCGCCAGTCGTGATCCGGGTCAGGAATACGTAATCGGACAATTTTGTCGCATCGCGCGGCACAGCGCCTTGCACGTGCGGGGTTGCGCCGCGCGTCCGGCTGCCGCCGTCTTCGACAAGCTTTGGCAACCACACATCGGCGCGTCCAAGCCGCAGCTCGTCGCCGGCCACGCCCGCGCCCTCAAGCACATCAACCGTATCAGCAATGCCAGTCGGACCGCCGAGCGTGAGCGCGCGATCGGTGCCATACCAGACCCGCACACAATCCACTTTCGCCGCCGCGTTCGTGTCTGCGACGAGGTCGGAACAATCCGTGCCGAAGTCCGGATGACGCAGGATCATTGGCCGATTGAGCCACCACCAAGCGACGGCGGCGCCGATCGCGCAAATGACCAGAATGCCGAGGATCCATCTAAGCATGCGTCCACCTCTTTAAATGCTCAGTTGGTGCGGATTAAATCAGATTTTGGCTGCAGAACAAGCGTCCGCACGCGCTTGCTGTTTGGAATTCGCTCTCTGCTTTCGTTTTTGCGGCAAATCCCCCTATATCGGCGGAGACGATTCGAGTGAGGTCTAACCGATGTCCGATTTCTTGTTGATTGCCTTTGTCTTGCTGGTCGCAGGGATCGTGGCTGTGCCGATTGCAACGCGCCTCAAGCTAGGGTCGGTCTTGGGCTATTTGATGGCCGGAATCGCCATCAGTCCTTTGCTGGGGCTGCTGGGAGTGGATGTGATCTCGCTCCAGCATTTTGCTGAATTTGGCGTCGTTATGATGCTTTTCTTAGTCGGACTGGAGCTTGAACCGAAGCTGCTCTGGCAGATGCGCAATCGCCTCATGGGCCTCGGAGGCGGGCAGGTCTTGTTGACCATGATCCTCGTCATGTCGGTCGCGATGGCGTTCGGGCAGACGTGGAATACCGGGTTGGTGATTGGCATGATTTTGTGTTTGTCATCGACCGCGATTGTCCTGCAAACCTTGAACGAGAAAGGCCTGATGAAAAGCGATGGCGGGCAGGCGAGCTTCTCGGTTCTGCTGTTTCAGGACATTGCGTTCATCCCTATGCTGGCCGTCATTCCGTTGCTGGTCTTTCCTGAGACCGCCAATCTGACCGCGGGCGGCGGGGATGAGCAGAGTTTAAGCTTGGTCGAGAATTTGAACGGCTGGCAGACCATGTTGGTGACAATGGGCGCGATTGCCGCGGTTGTGCTCGGCGGCAATTATCTGACTCGGCCGATCTTCCGATTCGTCGCCAGCGCCAATCTGCGCGAGCTGTTCACCGCGACGGCCTTGCTGATGATGATTGGCATTGCGCTTCTGATGAACCTGGTCGGGTTGTCGCCGGCGCTTGGCACGTTTTTGGCTGGCGTTGTGCTCGCCAATTCAGAATATAAGCATGAATTAGAGTCCGATATTGATCCGTTTC
>JBCBYJ010000272.1:0-2472 GCA_039815905.1 Pseudomonadota bacterium
GATCGGCGCGGCGGGGGCGCCAATCGTCATCGCGGCGACCATGACCAAAGCGGTTTCGATGGAATTTCCAGACAGGATCATAACCGGCGCATCTGGCCCGGCGCCCATATCGAGAAAGGCCTGTGCCAGCGCGCGGGTGCGGGTGAGGCCCTCACCATAAGTGATCGCTTCCCAAGCATCGGTTTGCGGATTGCGCTGTTTCAGCCAATCGCGATCTGGATGCATAGCGGCGCGCAGGGCCAACGCATGCGGGACCGAACGCGGGCGATCACCCGGGGCGTGGCGCTGTTTCAAATAGACCGTACCATCCGGTTTTCGGATACATTCAATGTCAGGCTGCTTTTGGGCAAGCGGGCGAAAGGGTGGCAGCGTCGCGGCGTCTGGCATAGCGGGTCCTCCTAAATCTTTATTGGCTCAACATTTAACGCCCCGAACCGGCGCGCCAAGGAAAATCGGAAGATGAGACCAATCCGGCGCGCGGACAGCACATGAATACAGTCTGAAAAAGGCGCACGGATTGAATTCAGACCGGCCCGTATAGGGTCAATTTGTCAGCACCTCTCCAATGGCGGAGCCGTTAGACCCGTAGCCCTCCCGAACCCTCAAACGGGTCGTGCTCTGCCACCAAATGCCCCGGAGCGATCTCGATCAGCTTCGGGGCATATTGCTGTGCATTCGGATCATCGACCAGTTGAGACTTCAAGAACCGCAATGGCGCCCGGCTATCGAGCGGGCTCGGCAAATCGCCTTGCAGTTTCACCCGCAAGCGACTGCGCTCCATTTTCGGGTCAGGATTGGGCACCGCTGAGATCAGCGCTTGCGTGTAAGGATGGCGCGCCTCCTCATAGATCTCTTGGCGCCCAGCCAATTCCACGACTTTGCCGAGATACAAAACCATCACGCGATGCGAGATTTCACGCACCACAGAGAGGTCATGCGAAATGAAGATCATGGCGAGCCCGAACTCTTTTTGAAGCTCGATCAATAGGTCCACGACTTGCGCTTGCACTGAAACATCCAAAGCTGAGACCGCTTCATCACAGATCACCAGTTTCGGGTCCACGATCATCGCCCGCGCAATCCCGACACGCTGATTCTGACCGCCCGATAATTCGTGCGGGTAGCGATTGATCAGCGCTGGATCTAAGCCGACCCGCGGGAGGATCTCCCGGACCCGCTGTTCGCGCGCGGCTTTGTCGAGCTGCGGGGCGTGGACCGTCAGCGGCTCAGCGATCGACATGCCGATGGTCATGCGCGGATCGAGGCTCGCCATCGGATCTTGGAACACGATTTGAAGATCATCGCGCAAACCGTTCATCGTCGTGCGATCCGCAGCGGAAATATCGCGGCCCATCCACGCAATCGTACCGGCGGTTTGGGGCACCAGTTTCAATACTGCGCGCGCCAAAGTCGACTTGCCGCAGCCGCTCTCGCCGACCACGCCCAGCGTTTCGCTTGGCTTTAACTCAAAGCTGACACCGTCCACGGCTTTTAGGGGTTTGGTCTTTCCAAACAGGCCGCCGCCAATATTGATCGGGAAATGCACTTTCAGATCGACGGCCTTGAGGATGGGCTCAATGTCGGCACTTGGAGCGGCGCCCAGAGATGGCCGCCCCGGTCGGTTCGGCTGGTCAATTCGCGGCACCGCTTCGAGCAGCATTTTGGTATAATCATGCTGCGGATTGTAGAAGATCTCATCAATTCCGCCGGTCTCGACAATCTCGCCGTGGCGCATCACCACGACACGGTCACACATGCGCGCAACGACGCCCATATCGTGCGTGATCAGGGCGATCCCGGTGCCGGTTTCGCGCTTCAGTTCATCCATCAAATCCAGCACTTGCGCTTGCACAGTGACGTCGAGCGCCGTGGTCGGCTCATCGGCGAGCAATAATTGCGGTCCGCACAACATTGCGATCGCCACCATGACCCGCTGACGCATACCGCCAGACAGCTCATGCGGAAACTGATCCATGCGTCGGCGCGCTTCGGGAATGCGCACATGTTCAAGCCAATCGACACAGACTTTGTTGGCGGCCTCGCCTTTGAGGCCTTTATGGAGCCGCAAGACTTCACGCATCTGAGCGCCAACGGTCATGTGCGGGGTGAGGCTGGTCAGAGGGTTTTGGAAAATCATCGACATCCGGTCACCGCGAATCTCGCGCAAGGTCTTGGCGTCGGCGGTGAGCATCTCGGTGCCGTTAAATATGATTGAGCCAGTCGCGACACCGTTATCCGCGAGCAACCCCATCGCAGCGAGCACAGATTGGCTTTTGCCTGATCCAGATTCACCTACAATGCCGAGACACTCTCCGGCGCAGACCTCCAGGTTGATTCCTTTGACCGCGTTAACCGCACCATCTGGGGTTTCAAACTCTATTTTCAGGTCTTGAACCGTCAGAATGGGAGATGTCACGTTGCCCGGCTGTGTCGCCCTCATAGGCATGAAACACCAAGAGAGGCCGGGCAACG